>NYTS01000109.1 GCA_002683655.1 Deltaproteobacteria bacterium | reverse complement strand
GGTAACTTTGAATCCTGAAACAGAGAGTGAAATTGAGTTAGATGAGTTGTAGAAATAAAAAAAATCTGACTTATTCAGATTTTTTTCTTGCAGTCCGAACCCTTTTTGCATAGGTTTCTTGCACTCCCCTCGGCGGGAGTGCTTAGTCTGAGCTATCCCATCAGCGACTGATTCATCCAAAATCTGTCGCATAATTCACCTGCCATCGGAGGCAGGCTAGTCTTAAGAGAACAGCAAGATGCTAACCAGTCTGTCATTAGACACGACATGCTTTGATCGACCCTGCACCCTCCCAACCGGTTTATTCTCGCCTAACGAATTCTCCGAAACCAAAGTTTCTTCCAGAATCGTTCAACACGGTGTTGCTAGCGGCATGGAGCCAGTAGCTCGAGTTTTTGCTGTGTTCTGACTCTAGATGTTGGGATCAGAGAGTTAGTTTGGTACTTCCTTTGGCAGGGCGAGGGCGTACCCAATGTAATGCGGTTTTCAGGATGAGAACCGAGTAGTCATGGAGTGACGAAAATGCAGAGCAACCCGTTGCAATCGCAACAACAAGAGTGGTTGATTGGTCTGAACAACCGCCTGATCGACATGAATGAACGTCTGATCGAGCAGCGCGGCCAAGACCAGCGAGAACGTGAACTGCTGTTGCAGATCGTTCAAAACACCGAGAATCATCGTCCGGTTACTGCCAAGACAACGGTTCCCAAGACGAAGGTTCGTTTGATGTCAGGTAAGGACTTTCAATCAGAGGAAGATCCAAAGCCTGCGCTGTCCCAGTTGTTTTTGCGATCACAACCCCAAGCAGTGCCATTGAGCCTGATGCTTCATCGGGAGTTGATGTCAGGCGCTGATTTCCGAAATGGACAGCCTGCTCCTCGGTTGTCCAGTCTGTTTATGTGAAGCGTCACTGTCTTCAACGCAGTGGCCAAGACGTTCCATCCACATTGGGATCTTGCAGACGATAGAGTCGAATCAACTCGTTTGCATGATCCCTGCTCACCAACTTTTCCACTAGATCCAACTGTTCTGTGATCAAAGCATTGTCATACGGGCGTTTGCCTCGTTTGACAGTCTCCAGACTCAGTACCTTAGAGGCTTGCTGTACAATTAGGGCGGGAGATTTTGCGTCCATGCTGCCTGCGTGAGAATCAGTGAAGATGCCTAGCCATAGATAATTGGGCCATTACCCACGTTACGTTGAGCATATACTAATTCTATGCGACGTTTAAGCCATTCTCGGCATAGAGTTCGGGTTGCTGGAATGAGCAAAAACAATCCTGCAGCGTCAGTCAAAAATCCGGGTGTGAGCAAGACAATCCCAGCGATGGCGATCAATAGGGCGTTAAGCAACTCTTCTCCCGGAACCACTCCCTGTTGAAAAGAATCCCGAATTCGTCCCAAGGTCTGTAGTCCTTGACTGCGAGCAAGACTAGCTCCTACAATTCCAGTTAAAATGACCAAAGCAATGGAAGGCAGAATTCCAATCTGCCCCCCGATTTTGATTAGAATATAGATTTCACTGACAGGAATGAGTGTAAAAGCCAGAAACAGTTTCCAGAGCATAGTTATAACCTAGAGGTCAGGAAAAATGGGATTGTTGCTAATATTGATGATATTCGTGTCGATGGTCATCTTGGGCATCATTGAACGGCGTATCTCAAGAAGACGTTTTGAAGCATCTCGCCAGCGACTCCAACAGTTGCAGAAAAACTCTGCTGATGATGTAGAGGAGGCAATTCAACTCAGTCGGAACTCTTCTTGAGTTTCTCTCGGAGTGATTTGAGTTCCTGCAAGACAACTTTGTGTTGTGTTTTTTGCCGAGCCGGTTCTTCTGAACGATGGATTTGTTTCAATAAAGCTGCGATTGCTTTTGGACGTGATAAATTACGTTGATTAGCATATTGATCCAACTCCTGCAGCACCGACTCAGGCAAGCCCAGCAGGATCTTTCGCACTGGTTCAGTGTATTCCTTCTTGCGCCCAGCGCCTTCTCGAAATCCTCCCCGCGGCATATTACCTCATCATTCTACTAAAGTTCTGTGATCTCCTGCCGATAACAAACCCGTGTTATCTATGAGTGCTCGTCGCAATCTCTTGTATATGGGGATCTATGAAAACGCCCAAACGTTATTTGCTTCCGACCCAACGGCTTTATATACGTCGGAAGTGCCGTCATCGATTGACGCCAATGGAAGTGGCCGTCCGCAAGGGCCTCTAACTTCTCTTCAAGATGCTACGAGGTACAGGTTATCAAGTACCTCGTTGCCACTCCCCTTCGGATTTATTCCCACCAGTATATAGTATTTCAACAAGTTTTGTCCAAAATGTCTGCTTATTTCAAATTTGAAGGTGATCTGCGCCTTGCCCTGCGTGCTGAAATGCAAGGAGAGGAAGTTCGGCATATCAGCCAATCTAGACGTTTACGACCAGGAGATGACTTTCTATTGCAGGATCGGCTTGGACAGCGATTTCGTGTGAAACTGCTAAACCAGATAAGACAGCGACTAGAGTTTGAGGTTCTGGAAGCTGTAGTTGTGCCGGAGTCATCGCCGTTATCGCTGGAGTTGTGGTTGGCTCTGCCTAAAGAGAAAGCTTTGGAGTTGATACTCCAGAAAGGTGTGGAACTGGGAGTGAGTCGTGTGGTGCTCTTTCAAGGAGAATTTTCGAGCGGTCGTGCAGAAACTCCTACGATAAATACTCAGCAGCGCTGGGAACGCATCATGAGTGAAGCTTGCAAGCAGTCAGGGCGTCAGTTTTCGCCAACCTGGACGTGGTTTCAATCACTCGAAGCAGCACTGTGCCAGACGACTGCCACAGATCAGCATTGGATCTTTGCCCCTTTGCTAGATTCTTCGGATTGGCCGATTTCCGAAGAGGAAATGGTGGGGCAAAAACACACTCTTTGGATTGGCCCTGAGGGGGGATGGCATGCTTCTGAGCTTGAACTGGCACATCAGGCAAAGGTTAGATCACTCACGCTAGGTCCTAGAATTCTACGTACAGAAACGGCAGCCATATCTGCGATGACAATCTTTCAGCATCGATTTGGTGACCTGAATTGATGTGTCAAGGAACGGGCACATGCTGCAGTAGTTTTTGAAGGACTTGATCTGCTGTCCAACCATCTGCCTCAGCTTCATAGCTCAGTAAAATACGGTGACGTAGCACGTCTGCGTAAATTTCCTGCACATCATCTGGACTGACAAAATCTCTACCCTGTAACCAGGCTCGTGAGCGTGCACAGGCATCTAAGGCGATTGTCCCTCTCGGACTGGCTCCCACCTGAAGCTTTGAAGCCAGTTCTGGTAAATATCGCTGTGGTTTACGGGTAGCTAGTATTAATTCCACCAGATATCGCTCCAATTCTGGCGCAATATAGATTGAGAGTACTTCCTGTCGGGCTGCAAAGACTACTTCTTGAGGTAGGGGCGAATAGCTCTTGCGTTGCTTAGAGAAGTTTTGATCTGTTTCCTGCCGAGCCAGTTGGAGAATCCGTAACTCGTCCTCAGCCTGAGGATAATCGACCAGTACCAGCATGAGGAAACGATCCAGTTGAGCCTCTGGAAGTGGATAGGTACCCTCTTGCTCAAGAGGATTCTGAGTCGCCATTACTAAAAACAGCTCTGGTAGCAGGTAGGTCTCCCGCCCTACGGTAACCTGCCGCTCACCCATCGCTTCCAACAACGCGGATTGAACCTTGGCAGGAGCACGGTTGATCTCATCTGCTAAGACAAGATTGTGGAAAACCGGTCCTTTTTGGAAATGGAAGCTCACATCTTGAGGTCGATAAATTTCTGTACCGGTGATGTCGGCTGGCAGTAGATCGGGAGTGAACTGGATTCGATGGAAATCACATTCCAGTAAATCGCCAACTATGCGAATTGCTCGGGTTTTGGCGAGTCCAGGAGCTCCTTCGACCAAGAGATGACCGTTAGCGAGTAGGGCAATCAGGATGCGTTCGGTCAATTGAGCTTGCCCAATGATAGCTTCGTTAAGGTGTTGCTGAAGTTTGGAGAATTGTTGCTGTAGTTGGCTCATGACAACGTTTGAGGAGCAATAATCGTGGCTGGTTACTCGTTGGTGGGCATAAAAAAAGGTGGTCCGCCTCTAGACGAACCACCTTTCAAGGCTTTCAGCTAGTTGACAGTACCTAAATACTGTCAAGACCTCTGGGCATGAATTACATCATTCCGCCCATTCCGCCCATTCCGCCCATTCCGTCCATTCCCCCTGGAGGTCCTGCAGGTGGCTCTTCCTTTGGGATTTCATGGACACTAGCTTCTGTTGTTAACAGTAATCCTGCTACAGATGCTGCATTTTCCAGGGCCGTGCGGACAACCTTGGTGGGGTCAATGATACCGCTATCAATCATGTTGACATAGTTGCCTTCGGCAGCATTGAAGCCGTAGTTGACATCACTGTTACCTTTAACTTTGTCAATGATTAGCGCACCTTCTAGGCCAGCGTTGCTGACAATCTGACGCAGTGGTGCTTCAATAGCTCGTAAAATGATTGCGGCACCAACTTTCTGGTCTTCGTTAGCTTCGCCATTGATTACTGATTGAACAGCGTCGATACAGCGAGCCAGGGCAACGCCACCACCAGGAACGATGCCTTCTTCGACGGCAGCACGGGTTGCGTGCAGTGCGTCTTCGACTCGAGCCTTCTTCTCCTTCATCTCAATTTCGGTTGCGGCACCAACATTGATGACTGCGACACCACCAGCCAATTTGGCCAAGCGCTCTTGCAGCTTCTCACGATCATAATCTGAGGTGGTTTCCTCAATCTGTGCACGAATTTGATTGATGCGCCCTTTGATATTCTCCTTTTCACCGGCTCCATCTATAATGGTTGTATTGTCCTTGTCAATGACGATGGACTTGGCTTGGCCAAGGTTGTGCAGTGTGAGGTCTTCTAACTTCATACCCATATCTTCAGAAACAACTTGGCCTCCGGTCAGGATGGCGATGTCTTCCAACATGGCCTTGCGGCGATCGCCGAAGCCAGGGGCTTTGACGGCAGAGCACTTCAATGTTCCACGAATCTTGTTGACAACCAATGTGGCTAGTGCCTCACCTTCTACGTCTTCAGCGATGATCATGAAAGGCTTGCCAGTCTTAGCGATTTGCTCCAGTACGGGCAGCATATCTTTCATGTTGCTGACTTTCTTCTCTACCAAGATCACGTAAGGATCTTCAAGGACAACTTCCATGCGCTCAGAGTCAGTCACAAAGTATGGAGAGAGGTAGCCGCGATCAAATTGCATTCCTTCAACAACGTCCAAACTCGTTTCAGCGCTTTTAGCTTCTTCAATAGTAATGACACCGTCCTTACCAACTTTCTCCATTGCTTCTGCGATGATTTCACCAATGGTTTCATCACTGTTGGCAGAAATGGTTCCAACTTGAGAGATTTCTTTAGAACTGGAAACTGATTTGGAAATTTCGTGCAGGCGTGCAGTAGCAGCAGCAACTGCTTTGTCAATACCTCGCTTCAGATCCATAGGATTGGCGCCAGCAGCCAAATTTCGATTGCCTTCATTGACGACTGCTTGAGCCAATACGGTAGCTGTTGTGGTTCCATCACCAGCCACATCAGACGTTTTGGAAGCTACTTCCTTAACCATCTGAGCACCCATGTTCTCCAATTTATTTTCCAGTTCGATTTCTTTAGCAACGGTAACACCGTCTTTGGTCACCAAAGGAGCACCGAAAGATTTTTCAATCAGTACATTACGACCTTTGGGGCCCAGTGTGACGCGGACAGAGTTTGCCATCTTGTTCACACCAGCGAGCAGTTGGTCACGGTTGTCCGCGCCAAAAATAATAGTCTTCGCCATGGTTCCTTTATCCAGAAAAATTGGTTAGCGGGAGGATTGAATCAGAGGACGCCGAGGATGTCATCTTCACGCATGATCAGATAATCCTGACCATCTACCTTGACTTCGGTTCCGCCGTACTTGCTGAAAAGAACACGATCACCAGCTTTCACATCTGGCTCGATCACATTGCCATTGTCTAGACGCTTGCCCTTGCCGACAGCAACGACTTCGCCTTCTTGTGGCTTCTCCTTAGCAGTGTCTGGAATGATGATACCGCCTGAGGTCTTCTCTTCCGCCTCAATGCGTTTCACCAAAATGCGATCTTGCAGTGGACGAATCATGGTTCTCCTTTTGCGAACGATTTTAAGGTTAGCTCCAATTGAATGCCAGTATTAGCATTCGGTTGAAGTGAGTGCTAAAAACTTATCCAAGCCAGTTGGAGAAATCAAGAGAAAAATAGCACTATCCATCAATGAGTGCTAATCATTCAAACTCGGGTAAAGACGATCTTGAAGAAAACGGATTATTCAACGGTTGTGGAATGGTAGAGGCTCTTTGCTACAGAAAAAGCTTCTGATATACGGTGGCTTGGTGAGGAGCAGTTAGTTTTTGTTCTCGCTGTCAACCTTGGCAGCCTTGGCTGGATCTTCCCACCAGGTCAGTAGTCCAAGACCATACTTGGGTGTGATCGCGGGGCGAGAGAATCGATTCCAGTAGCCCACTCGGAAATAGTTGATGTGCCAATGTGGAATCAGGTAGTGGTTCCAGAGCAAGGCTCGGTCAAGTGCTTTCGTGCGAATTATCAATTCCTGTCGATTGGGTGCAGCAATCAGCGATTCAACAAGTTGGTCGACAGCTGGATTACGGATTCCCATCAGGTTGCGGCTGCCTTCCAAATCTGCAGATTCCGAGTGCCAGAATTCGCGCTGTTCATTGCCAGGTGAGAGAGATTGTCCAATTACTGTAACAACCATGTCGAAATCGAAACTACGCAAGCGGTTGACATATTGCGAGGGGTCCACGACTCGCACGCTCATGTCAATTCCCAAACGCTCCAAATTTTTCTTGTAGGGCAATACTATACGTTCGAAAGCGGGAGAAACCAGCAGGATCTCAAAGCTGAAGGGTTTACCGGTGTTGTTGACACGCTTTCGGCTGTTAGCGTCTACTTTCCAGCCAGCAGCGCTTAGTAGCGCACCAGCTTGACGCAATTGGGAACGCAAATTTCCGGAGCCATCACTGACTGGAACCTTAAACTCCGTAGTAAAAACTTCTGTAGGTAGTTGACCCTTCAGGGGTTCCAGATACTTTAGCTCTGCTTCTGAAGGTAACCTGGAGGAAGCCATTTCAGAGTTGGTATAGTAACTAGTACTTCTGCGATACTGGCCATAGAATAGGTTCTGATTGCTCCATTCAAAATCGAAAGCATAGCCCAGTGCTTCCCGAACTCGAGCGTCCTGGAAGATGGGGCGTCTCAAATTATATGCGAAGCCTTGCATTCCACGGGGGAGCTCGTGGTGAATCTCTTCCTTGATGATCAACTGTTGTTCGTATTTTGGGCCATTATACATCGTGGCCCAGTCTTTGGAGGTATTTTCTTGGCGGAAGTTATACTCACCGGCGTTAAAGGCTTCCAGAGCAACAGTGCTGTCGCGGTAGTAGTCGTAACGAATGCGGTCAAAGTTGTAATGGCCACGTTGAGCAGGTCGATCTTTACCCCAATAGTCTGGCACACGCTCGTAGGTAATCGTCTTGCCAGCTTCGAACTCAGCAATGCGGTAAGGGCCACTTCCCAAGGGAGGTTCCAGCGTTGATTCTCCAAAGTCTCGATTCTCCCAATAGTGCTGTGGAAGTACAGGGAGCTGGCCTACGATCAAAGGTAATTCTTGGTTGGTGCTATCCCCAAAGTCAAAGCGTACTCGTCCTTCACCAAGATCAGTCACAGACTGCACATCTTTATAATATTTCTTGTAAAAGGGATCACCTTTCTCTAACAGTGAATTGAAGGTGAAAATCACATCAGCAGGCTTGACTGACACTCCATCATGGAACTTTGCATCTGGGTGCAGATGGAAAATCACAAAAGAGCGGTCTTCAGGCATCTGAACATGTGCTGTGAGGAGGCCATATTCGGTGAAAGGCTCATCCTGCGAACTGGTCATTAGGGTTTCATAGATCAGTCCTATATCCTCAGCACCGACACCTTTCGGAATGAAAGGATGAAAGCTGTCATAGGTGCCAATCACACTCTGATGAAGTTGGCCTCCTTTGGGTGCGTTTGGGTTTGCATATTCGAAGTGGGCGAAGTCCGCTGAATATTTAGGTTCACCATTCATGGCCAGTGCATGGCGTAACGGTAATTCTTCATTGGCAGCAACCGAGTTGGCCCACAAAAACGATAGGGCACAGAATCCCCAGCAGAGTAGTAGTCGCTTCATAGCAGTTCTCCATATTGAAAACTTAGCAAAATCAGTAAAAAATTACTCTATCGGCTTGCTGGGGGAATGTCGATAAAACAATGCAACTCATGATCAGTGACTGAATTACAGAACTTGTTCCTTGAGCATGTTTTCTCTAATATACTAAGTCTTTCCAATCAATCTTGAGTCCTTCAACCGAGATAATTCCATGTTTGTTGCGAACGCTGAGATCAGAACAGTGCCGATGCTCCCAATGCGGGAAGAAGTCATTTTTCCAGGAATGACTACGCCTTTTTTCGTAGGCCGAAAAGCTTCGATGGAAGCCTTGGACCGTGCGCTTAGTGAAGATCGTCATATTTTTGTTGTTACTCAGCGCAATCCAAACGTCGAGAGCCCAAAACAGTCAGATCTTTACGAGTATGGTGTTCTTGGGAAAGTGTTACAGGTGATGCGGTTGCCAAATGGAACTGTCAAGGCTCTCTTCGAGGGAGAGCAGCGAGCACAACTCCTCGAGAGCAGTTTGGAGCGTAATGAATACCTGGCTAGAATTCGTTTGATTGAACTGGAAGAAGGTGAGGAAGACGGCGTGCGTAGCCTGGTAGATGATGTTCGGAAGATGTTCGATGAATATACTAAATTGGTAAAAAACAAGGCTCGAGAGGAGGTTTGCAAACGACTGCAGAAAGCTTCATCTTTGTTAGTAGCTGATCTGATCGCCCCAGTTTTGGATATTGGTAGGGAGCAGAAACAACAACTCCTCGAAGCCCTTGAACTACGTCATCGTCTTGAACTGGTGCGTCAATTTATGAGAAGCGAGTTGGAGATCAACCGCTTGGAAGATAAGCTGAAAAAACAGGTGGAAGAGCAAATTTCTCGCTCGCAAAAAGAAACTTACCTGCAGGATCAACTACGTTCCATTCAGAAAGAATTGGGCCAGGCCGACGATGGACAGACAGAGTCGGAGGAAATGGATCAAAAGATCACAGAAGCAAAAATGCCTGAGGTCGTGGAGGAAGAGGCCCGTAAGGAACTGAAAAAATTACAGATGATGTCGCCACTATCCTCTGAAGCTAACGTGGTTCGGAATTATCTGGAGTGGCTCGTCTCTATGCCTTGGAGCAAGAAGACCCAAGATAATTTTGATCTAATTCGTGCACAGAAAGTCTTGGATGAGGATCACTATGGACTGGATAAGGTCAAGGAGCGTATCGTCGAATATCTTGCGGTAGCCCACCTGCGAGGTTCTTTGAAAGGGCCGATCATCTGTTTAGCGGGTCCTCCAGGAGTGGGCAAGACCTCATTGGCAAAGTCGATTGCGAGAGCGTTGGATCGGAAATTTGTCAGGATGAGTCTGGGAGGCGTGCGTGATGAGGCAGAGATCCGTGGTCACCGTAGAACATACATCGGTGCCTTGCCAGGGAAAATTATTCAGTCTTTACGCAAAGCGGGTAGCAACAATCCAGTACTGTTGATTGATGAAATCGATAAACTCTACCAAAGCGTGATCAGTGATCCTTCAGCGGCTATGCTTGAAGTTTTGGATCCAGAGCAAAACAACACTTTCACGGATCACTATCTAGAAGTTGAATACGATCTGTCAGACGTACTTTTCATCTGCACGGCCAATTCTACTCAGCAGATCACCGCTCCTTTGCTGGACCGGATGGAGGTGATTCGCTTGTCAGGTTACACTGAACTGGAGAAAGTTCGAATCGCAGAAGATTTTATCATTCCAAGACAACGAAAACTGCATGGTTTGATAGCTGAACAGTTGCGTTTCCGCAAAGCCGCGGTAGAAGAAGTGATTCGAAGCTATACTCGTGAGGCCGGCGTGCGCAATCTGGAGCGGGAGCTTGGTAAGATCTGTCGGAAAGTAGTTACCCAGTTGGTTCGCTCTGAAGAGAAGAAGAACATGATGGTGACACCGAAATTAGTGCACAAGTGCTTGGGGGTGCCACATCCACCAAGGGATCGCAAGAACGATCATAACGAGGTGGGCGTGGCAATGGGCTTAGGTGTCACTTCACTGGGTGGAGAAACCATGCTGGTGGAAGTTGGACTGATGCCTGGAGGTGGTAAATTGTCCCTGACTGGTAAATTGGGTGATGTGATGCAGGAGTCCGCCAAAGCCGCTTATTCATGGGTGCGCAGCAATGCGGAGTTACTTCGCATCGATCATAAGCTCTTCAAAAAGCGAGATCTACATATTCACTTGCCGGAAGGTGCGACTCCCAAAGATGGTCCGTCTGCTGGGTTACCGTTGATCACAGCGATTGTTAGTGCTTTTACCCAGATTCCAGTTCGCAACGAAGTAGCGATGACAGGCGAGATCACTCTCCGGGGACATGTTACAGAAATAGGTGGGTTGAAGGAGAAACTACTGGCTGCTCGTCGGGGCATGTTTTCAACGGTTGTAATCCCTGTGGAAAATGAGAAAGATCTGGCTGAAATTCCAGCCGAAATTACAGACGGACTGCGAATTAGAGCGGTACATAACGTGAATGACGCCCTCAACATTGCTTTGGAACATCACCCAGCCTTACTTGAGGTGCCAACCACTGCTGGAGAAGAGCTTCCGACAGATGGTACTGAAACGGTTGTCTGACCAGATCACAACGATATTTTTTCCAACAGCCCGCAATGACATTTTCCCATGATTGAAGTTTTCCTGCCCGATGGTTCATCTCGTCAATTACCTGAAGGTGCCACAGGATTGGACCTGGCTAACAGCATCGGTCACCGCTTAGCACAAGATGCAGTGGCTGTTCGTATCAATGAACATCTCAGTGATATTTGTCTAGAATTGCCCAATCAGGCACAGATCGAAATCGTAACACGAACTCAGCCCGATGGCGTAGAGTTGCTGCGCCATGATGCAGCACATGTGATGGCCCAGGTCGTCAAAGAACTCTACCCAGAAACTCAGGTCACTATTGGTCCGGTGATTGAGAATGGTTTCTATTATGATTTTGCCCGTGAAGAGTCCTTCACTCCTGATGATTTGGAACGGATTGAAGGCCGGATGCGAGAGTTAGTGAAAAAAGATATCTCTATTCAAAGAGAAGTCTGGGAGCGGGATGTGGCGATCGCTTTTTTTGAAGAGCAAGGAGAGATTTACAAGGCACAAATCATTCGTGATCTCCCAGAAGATGAAGTAATCTCCCTCTATCGCCAGGGAGAGTTCATCGACTTATGCCGAGGGCCTCACTTACCTTCAACAGGCCGTTTGGGGCAGGGTTTTAAACTAATGAAACTGGCAGGAGCCTATTGGCGTGGGAAGTCTGAGAATGCAATGCTTCAGCGCATCTATGGCACCGCGTGGCCCAATGAAAAAGAACTCAATGGCTATCTGCATCAACTGGAGGAAGCAGAGCGGCGAGATCATCGACGACTTGGTCGTGAGATGGGGTTGTTTCATTTCCAAGACGAG
>NYTS01000108.1 GCA_002683655.1 Deltaproteobacteria bacterium | reverse complement strand
TCAAAGAGTCCAAGAAAGCAAGGACAGAACTTCACTCTACGAGAAATAGCCGAGCAGCTCGAGGCGGACGGGTACACCGACAAGATACTATCCGCACAGTCGATCAAGAACCTGTTAGCGCAGAAAGTACCAGCATGAGTACCAGATGTTAGACAAAACCCAATACGAAGATTTTTTGACGAGGGCCGGATTAGTTCTGGGTTTAGACAAGACTCCAGCTACTCGTCAGCAGTGGAACGTGCTAGCGGAAGGTTTGTATCGTCTACTGCAGGATCGAACGCCAGACCAAATAACCGACAAAATGATCGAGGGGCAATGGGACGTCGTGGAGCACCTGCACCCGTCTGATGGATCTCTGCGATACTAGTATCCGATGAACTTCAAATGCATAAGAGAACTCTGCAAAAGCCCAGTAGCGCGTAGAGTCGTTTTCTGGATCGCTTGTCTAGTCACCTTTTCAGCACGATTTGCTACTGGGTAAATGCAAGCCTATTTTAATCAAGAGAACTTGGGACAAGTATTCATGAAACGAAGTAAAAGTCCTTGTATTGATGTCTGTAAATTTTCTGGTCAGAACAATTGGTGTCTGGGCTGTGGTCGTACTCGTCAGGAATGCCAACAGTGGAGGTCAATGAAGCCCTACGCCAGAAATATTATTCTGAAAGAGTTACCAAAAAGGATGGCTAAATTGAAAAATGAATAAATTTTTTTTGGGATTAGTGACGATCTTTTTAGTTTCTTGCGAGGAAGAGTGGAAAGGAATCATTTACTACGATAAGAACGACTTAAATAATTATAAGGTTCTAAGCCAAACGTATGAATCTGAAGATGAGTGCTTGGTTTATACTGAAAATGAGCTTGATCGCAGAGGGATTCGTTTGAAGGGCGATTTAGAATGCTTTAAGTCGGATTAGGAATCAAAATTGAGATCCAGATGATCCGCAAACTACTGACCCTACTGGTAAGCGTATTACTCGTCCCGCTCGCCTGGTCACAGGAGCGAGCGATACGTCCAGCTAGTTCTGAGGCTAGCTCGGTTACTAGACAAGCACTCGTGATTGGTAATTCTGAGTACGAGTGCGCTGGTTGACTACTCAACCCGACGAGTGATTCCAATCAAGCTCAGTCGTTGGAGTGCATGTTCTCTTGCTGATAGTTTTCAAGGCCAACTTTCTTGATCAGGCCAATTTGGGTCTCTAGCCAATCGATGTGCTCTTCTTCGCTGCTGAGAATTTTTACAAAGAGTTCTTTAGAAGTATAGTCTTTAACTTCCTCACAGTACGAAACTGCGTTCACCAGATCAGGATGTACCTTATTCTCGAGTTTCAGATCATTTTCCAGCATTTCTTGGGTGTTGCGACCAATTACCAGAGGGTTTAAGCGCTGCATTTGAGGAATACCTTCCAGAAACAAGATACGTTCAATGAGCCAATCAGCGTGTTTCATTTCATCAATAGACTCGTGGTATTCATAGTCTGCGAGTCGCTGGAGGCCCCAATCTTTAAACATGCGTGAATGTAAAAAATATTGATTAATTGCAGTAAGCTCATTGGTCAAAACGATATTGAGATGCTCAATGACTTTTAGATTGCCCTTCATGATACCTCCTGAAGTTAATTTAACTAGTTTGATACCGAATTATTAAAAAATAATATGTTTTTAAAAAAATTAACTATAAAGTACATTAATTTTTAATTTACTTCAAGAAATAATTATCCTAAGTCATTGAATTTTATATTTTTATAAGCTAATTTATTAATGAATTAAGTGCTTTTTTTAATTATTACTATGGGCTTAATTTTAAAAAATTATGACCTACTGACAGATCAATTAAAAATCATAACTCTTGATGCTTTTTCTCAAATTAATCTTACTGGGTTTTATCGTTTACGTATCCTCTGACCAGCAGGCCAGCGGCAAAGCGATCTCCAGCTACGGCATTACGCTCAACAGTTCAGTCGACTACGAGAACCGCTAGTTTATAAATACTTTTATAACCCCCCCGGTAGTCCAAGTAATTGGGGCGGGTGGAGCACGACGACCACACAGACCCCCCAGGGGCGTGATCATTACCCAATAGCGTACCTCTCAAGTAATCTTGGCGCACGAACTGCAGGAATTCCGTTGTCTTAGCCCGTCGTATTGCCGTTGTCTCGTTAAATTGATTAGACGAAAACAACGCGACAGTCACTCAACAACGGTATGACGACAGCGCGACAGTAGCGATAAAACGACATAACAGACATTGGAGGTCTTATGCTGATTTCGCTTAGTGAAGCAGTCCGACGATTAAAGTGCGGTAAGGCAAAACTATACCGTATTCTAGCGGAACTGGAGATTCAGCCGACGCTGAAAGGGACGTCTAAACTGATAAGCGAAGAAGACTTTTTACGCATTAAAGAAGCGTTCGAAGTTGATGGCCCATACCCGTCTGGCGACACACCGTATCAAACCCCCACCGCAACGACAGCACAACAGTCACCGAAACAGCGAAACAACAACGGCACGACAGCAGAAAATGCCGTAGTCGATGGGCTACAGGCACAAATTGATCTACTGAAGGGCCAGGTAACGCAACTTTCTGGACTACTCGAGAACGAACAATCGGAAAGAAAAGCTGAGCGTTCTGAGCGAGAAACATATCAGCAGCTGCTCGGTGCTCTTCAGCAAAATAATCAGAAACTACTACAAGAGAATAACCGGCTACAGCTGGAGATGTTGGATTCTCCAGCACGGCAAGATGTTCACTTTGAACCGCGTAAAGAAGAAGACTCGAGTCCAGTTACTCCAGAAGCGTTCGAAGTTGAAGACACTCCACCGGTAACGGTCACGAGTCGAAGTGGTAGTCGATTTTTTGGGGTAGGGCTGTCTGTTGCCGCGATTTTAGCCGTATTGTTCTACGCAGCGATTACGAACGGTGGCGAGTGGCTTTCATCGTCACTCGAGCAGAAGATTTCAAGCGTTTTGAAAGTCAACGGTACTGAACCAGACACACGCTGAGAGTGCAGAAATGAACGCCTCTCAGTTGTCCGGTGGCAATGCTCCTCAACCCAAATACATTGCCAACTTCATGTACCGGATGAAGCGATACAACTCGAGTAATAGCGAAGCTGCTGAGAGGCTCGAACACGAAAAGTACAGAAACGAGTACGAGTATTTATTTGAAAAAAGTAGATTTCTTAGCTGAACGCTGAGTAGAAGGACGCTAGATAGGCGATTCGGAAGAGGAAGCAACCGGCAACGATAGAACTGAACTTTGGCGAGCGACGTTCTAGAGTGCCGGCTAATCCATTGTCGCAAAGACAGTGGAAATTATGAAACAACCGTTCCAATTCCGCAAGTATTCTACGAATTACTTGTTAGATTTTGTGGATTATTAACGAACGATTAGGCTTCATAAGCGCTTCCTCCTTAACCACTAAGGAGGCTGGATGCCACACAACCGACAATTACCGCGCAAACAATCGAATGCCCAGCTCTGGGCAAAACGCTCCGTTCATCTAAAGACATATCTGCAGGATCTGCCACGTCGACTACGGTTAGACGTCGAAGCGCTGGTCAAGATATTCCTCACCCGCCGGTCTTTACTACTCAAACTTGCCGATAATTATCTGATGAAGCTCTGGGAATGCTCACGGGCGACCGTACAGCGACGACTCGAGCGACTGGAACAACTGGGTCTACTGAAGCGCCTGACACAGCGACCACGCAAGCAAGCAAACGGTAGCTGGAAACAGGATCGGAAACTCGTGTTGATTCTACCGAAAAAGACTAATCCTTTATTAGTGTCTCATTTTGGAGCATTAGCTAACTCGCAGCAGAATGCTGAGAGATCTAATTCAACCGTGTCGGAAAAAATAGATCCACCGATGCACTTTGTTGATTGGCTGGCAACACAGAATCGGGTCAGTAAAGGCGCATTTGCCTACTGGCTCAGACGCTGGGGAGCAAAACCGCAATCGATGGGCTATTTACTGGATAGTATTCACGATAAAATTGAGCGCAGACCCGATACGTTGGAGAGTATACTGTTTGACGCGGAAGCCCAGAAGTTGTCTGGTCCAGCGCTAGTAGGATTTATTGTTGGCGAGGTGAAGGCGAGAGTCGGATGCTAATGATACTGCACGCGGTGATTATTAGATACTAACTTCGAGACATACTTTTAGAGTATAGATTGATCAAATCGTAACGAATACTAGCGCAGCCCACAGCATCACCACGCTCAAACGTGAATGCCGCCAGGGGCGTTCTACGGGCTTATGAATGGTCAAAATTTTTCTGACATCATTTGATAGCAAACGATCGAAACATCGTCTAACGGCGATACTGAGAGCTCTAGCGTAGTATTTTGAAGTATAGTGCCGGTATAAAAGCTATATGGCAGTACTCTGCCGTTCTGGTAGCTTTAAAAAACCGTAGTCGTAGCCGTCAGCGCTGAAGATTTTATTGGTGATGTACTTTGTCTGGAACAGGAATGTCGCTTTCTTTTTACCCGTCTCTTGTATCTTCTCCGGAATAGCTACTCGAGTTTGATCTGTCCTAATACTGGCAATTCGATCGACGTAACTGCCAGCATATTTACCGATCGGAATCTCTGCTCGAATAATATCACCAGTACGAAACGAATGAACTGGAATGCCTTTCGGTTTGCCTTTCGGGAACCCAAACGAGTCTATATTCACTACTTGACGTTTACCGTGACCCATCGCTTTGATTGCGAGAGGTCTGACGTGCTGCCAATGCAAGAATTCCGGTGTGCTGGTACCAACACAGGCTGCGTCCAGCCAGTGTGTTTTCGGTATCTGTCGCTCAGAACGATTAAACTTGGTAAGCCCCCCGCTAGCGATTTCTACGGGTAACCCAGTAGCCTTCAAGCGCTCGAGTAAAGAGTAGCGGGTAGAATTAACAGCTGCGGCGTCCTTCAGTGGAGCCTTGGCTTGTTTCTTTAGTTTATCAAGTACTTCCGGTTTATCTGCCAGGAACTCGCCAACAGAACGATTCGTTTTCTTTACGTTGCAGTCTCTACACGACAGCGTCAGATTACTGACCCGATGACTTCCAGTCTTGCGTGCGACAATATGATCGACTTCCAGACGAGTGTTTTTCGCTCCGCAGTAACCGCATTGTCGATGCCACTTTTCCAGTAGATACTCGCGTAGTTCGTAACCGTAAAGCGTGCCTTGCTGGTACTCCACGCCACTAATCTCCGGGTTTTGAATCTTCTGCGTATCAAAGCGTACGAGCTCCTGTGAAATCGCTGTGATCGGTAGATACCGCCGTAAGCGATGTACCCAGGTCATAATAACCTCGATACGATGCTGTAGCGAAGGTGCGAGCCACTTACCCAGCTGATTGACTTCACCGGCACTGGATAGCACAGGAGGGCCGGTTCGCTTGCGATTACTCCAACGGGGCGGTCGATATCGGGTTTTTCGATTACGTCGTCCACTACGTAGAGATCGACGTGTCTCTAGCGCATTCTTGATCAATTGGCCTCGGTGCTGGAGCTCTGCTGCCCAGACGACTTCACCGGTAGCTTCGGTAACCACGGCAAAACCCGTAGTTTTACTGCCAGGATCTATTTTTATCCGCAGAGGACGCGGAATAGCGGCGGGGTAGGATTGTTTGAGGATAATAGTAAAAGGATATCGACGCAGCACCGCGCATCCCAACAGATCCCCGAATCGGTAGGGACGCTATGACGACTACTTCCCAGATTCCTTGC
>NYTS01000107.1 GCA_002683655.1 Deltaproteobacteria bacterium | reverse complement strand
GGAAGCTGCAAATGGTTGGGTTTTGCGCAATCGAAAGTTTCGAACCGTGTCAGGTCTTAACGGAAGCAGCACTAAGATCCTGTAGATGTGCCGCAAAACTCAGCCTCTCCAATCCCCCCTATTAGCATGTCCTACGTTGTTCTTGCCCGCAAACTGCGACCACAGCGGTTCTCCGATCTGATCGGTCAAGAAGTCATTGCGCAAATTCTTCAGAATGCAATTCGTAGCAACCGAGTGGCCCATGCATTTCTATTCGGTGGATCTCGTGGGGTAGGAAAAACTAGTGCGGCTAGAATCTTAACAAAAGCTCTCAACTGCCTGGAACCAGACAACGTCGATCCGTGCAACACATGCGAGAACTGCCGGGAAATCAGCAGCAATGCTTCTGCTGATGTGTACGAGATTGACGCAGCCTCAAATCGTGGAATTGAAAATATTCGGGAACTTCGTGAAAACGTAAAATACGCACCAGCTCGCTGTCGCTACAAGGTTTACATCATTGATGAAGCCCATATGCTGACGCTGGAGTCCTTCAACGCCTTGCTGAAGACCCTGGAGGAACCACCGAGCCATGTGAAGTTCATTCTGGCCACAACAGATCCCCATAAGGTGCCGGTCACTATTCTTTCCCGATGCCAACGTTATGATTTCCAGCGAATCCCCTTACCAAGGATGCTAGAATTTCTGGGCCAAGTAGCTGTCCAGGAAAATTTACAACTCAGTCCAAAATCATTGGAGTTGATTGCTCGTCATGCGGCTGGAGGTATGCGGGACGCTCTGACAGCTCTTGACCAAGTACTGAGCTTTGCCGGTGAGCAGGCAAGTGAAGCTGAGGTGCGGCAGATTCTCGGAATTGCTGATGCTTCCATGCGTTTCCAATTGCTGGGATGCCTTTTCCGCAAGCAATTAGGACCCGCAATGCAGGCTTTTCTGGAACTCTATCAACACGGATTTGACCTGCAGGAGTTGTTGCAGGAACTACTGCAATCAGTGAAAACTCTATCTCTCTACTTGGCTTTATCTGGAGATTTGAGCTTTGCAGAAGTCGCAGAGGATGAACAGGAGCAGTATCGTCAATTGGCTAGTTTGACGACACAAGGGGAGTTACAACAGATGTTTCATCTGCTGATGCAATTAGAAGAGCAGATGAAACGCAGTGTTCATGCACGAGTTTGCTTTGAGATGACGTTACTACAATTAGCTTCTGTGCAGCCGTTGGTCGGAGTGAAGGATATGCTCCAGCAAATCCGCACATTACGGCAAGAGGTCGATGGAAGAGTTGATTCACCAGAACTAGAACCAGCAAAGACAATAGATCAATCAAATCAATTTCAGCCAGCCAATTCTTCAACAAACTCCAGTTTCTATGCTTCAGATACGAATACAGCCTCACCACTACCAGTTGTTGAGGAGCCATCGGTATCTGAACCCCCCATCGAATCGTCTGAGGAGTGTGCTTCTGTAGCTAAAACAGCAATCCAAAGGCTCAAGGCACAGAGTGGTGGAATAGGGCTAGAACAAAAAAAAACTCCAAATTTCGGCACTGAGCCGCAACAATCATTAAAACCTACTGAAGTCAGGGAACCAAAGTCTTCAGAAAGTTGGCTAAAGGTTGGATCTGAACAGTGGGGTGAACCACAGGAACCCCCACTGAATTGGCAGGAATTCGTACAATTCGTGCAAGGTTGCGCCCCGGTGATTTGTACACTGCTGCGCATGGCGCTGCCTGTAGATTTGCAAGCTGATGTTTGGCAACTGCGATTTCGGCATCCGCCTGACTTGTTCAGTAAGGAACATCAGGTAAAGCTGGAACAACTGGCACAGGAGTTTGCTGGTAGATCAGTTCATATTCAGCGAGATGATCAGCCGACAACAGAAGGCACTACATTGCAGGAATATGATCAATGGAAGAATCGGGAAATGGAAAGACAGCGGGAGAATCAAGCTTGTGAGGATGCTCAAGTGAAGGATATCCTTCAGGTCTTTGCTGGTAGCGAAGTCTACGATATTGAGTTGCACTGAAGGGTGGGTTTGCGCCAGCGAAAATTCACCCAAAAATCGACCACTTATAGGAGTGATTATGTTTGACATGGGCGAACTGATGAAAAAAGCTCAAGAACTCTCCACTAATATGCAGGAGCAGCAGGACCAGCTAGCAAAAGAAACCTACGAAGTTTCTGTTGGGGGAGAAATGGTCAAGATGACCTTTAACGGAAAACTCGAAGCGCAGTCCCTACAAATCGATCCTGAAGTGATCGATCCGAATGATCCTGAAACCCTCCAAGACCTCGTGCTCTCTGCTGTTAATGAAGGTATTCGCCAAGGACAGCAGCGGATGCAAACCGCGCTGACCCAGCAGTTTGGTAACTTTGGCAACATTGCAGCCAATCTGAACCTGCCTGGCTTCCCAAAGGCCTGAATGACAGACCTTATCCTTACTCCTTCCTGGTACCTGATCGAAGAAGAAGAGCCGCGTAGTGGTAGCTTCAATATGGCTGCTGATGAATGGCTTCTTCGCCAGCAAAGTTCAGGAATGGTTCCTACTCTTCGGCTCTATCGCTGGAATCGCTGGACACTGTCATTGGGTCGCAATGAGAAGCTTGATGAAGAGTTTGATTTAGATTGGTGTCGTCAGCGGAATATCGTTGTGCTCCGTCGTACAACAGGAGGGCGCGCTGTCCTTCATGGTGGGGACTTGACCTATTCCCTGATTGGCTGTTTGCAGGAACCTCCATTTGGTGGTGGACCGATTGAGACTTATGAACTCATTGCTCAAGGATTCTACCAGTTTTTTGAGGAGATTGGCCTGAAGCCCCAAATACAAGAGCGGAAGGCCAGTGTCCCAATGGAATCTCATGTTTGCTTTTCTGCTCCAGCAGCCTACGAGATTCTGTTACAGGATCGCAAGGTGATCGGCAACGCTCAGCGAGTGATCACGAGTGGTCCATATGTCCCTGGTCAAGCACGCTCTCGCTCTTTTCTGCAGCATGGTTCTATTCCGCTTCAGGACCAGATTCCGATGCTTGCAGGTATTTTTCGTAACGCAACGGCGGCACAATTGCGTCGTGAGATGATCTCTTTGGAAGCCACCGGATGCTTGAGCCAATTCTCACAACGAGAATTGCAAGACGTGCTCTTGGAGGCACTCTCGCAATCTTTCAGCATTCAATGGCAGCGTCGTTCTTGGACTGAAGAAGAATTGGCTGGTATTGCCCGTTTGCAAGAAGAATTCGAATTCCTCGAAGGTGCTGAAGCAAACTAGATAGGTTTTGGTACTGCGGAGAAATGATTGTGCCCAAGTTTTCTTGGAAGGTTGGGTACAATCGGATTGGCTAGAACAGTCAAGAGGAGTAGCCAGTCCTACCAGTGATTACCTGAAAGTCATCAGAGATTTAGGCTGCTGACAAAGAAACCTAAGCTCTCCCAGTCAGCCTATAAAAACAGGTACTGGGAACCCTGAGGAGTTTTCACAAGTAACAACAAACCTTCTTCCTTAGAACTTGCTTGGACTTCTCGCTGGAAATCGGCCATAGAACTGATGCTCTTGCGATTCATTTCCACAATCATCATTCCTGCCCGTAGGCCCTTATTAAATGCTGGAGATTCCGGCTTGACCGTAGTGATTACAACTCCACTCTCTGCTTTCTGATAACCCAGACGCTGAGCGGTCTCTGGTGTTAATTCCTGAACCGCAAATCCTAGTTCAGGAGTAGAATTCCTGTTATCAGAATTGGTGCCTGCCTCTCCAACCTGTTGCGGTCGTTCATCGAGTTGGACACTTAGCATCATAACTACTTTGTTTCGTACCAACTCTAACTCAACGGTAGCATCGGCTCGGGCGTCTGCTACAGCATTTCGAAGCACACTGCTGTTCTCAATCGATTCACCATTCAGACGTAAGATCACATCACCTTTTTGCAAACCGGCTTTCTCAGCTGGAGTTCCAGGCATCACACCGGTTACCAGTGAACCTCTGGATTTATCTAGTCCAAAGGCCTTGGCCAATTCTGATGTCATATTCTGAATACCGACGCCTAACCAGCCACGGGAAACCTGGCCGGTTTCGATCAGTTCGTTCATGACTCGACGAGCCATATTGATCGGTACGGCAAAGCCAATTCCCTGATAACCCCCAGAGTTGCTGAAAATGGCCGTATTGACGCCTACGATCTTGCCTTCGAGGTCAACGAGCGGCCCTCCACTGTTCCCTGGGTTGATTGCAGCATCTGTCTGGATGAAGTCTTCGTATTCGGCAATCCCCATTCCAGTTCGACCCTTGGCGCTGACAATACCGAAGGTAACGGTGTGTGACAGACCGAAGGGGTTACCGATGACAATTACAGATTCCCCAACCAGGATGTTATTGGAGTTTCCCATCGGTAGGACAGGCATGTCCTTCCCTTCGATCTTGATCACGGAAATATCGGTGGCGGGATCAGTACCAATCAAGCGCGCCTTGAGTTCCTGGCCATCATAGAGTTGGACACTGATCTTGTCAGCCTCACCGACAACATGGTGGTTGTTCAGGATATAACCATCAGATCGAACGATTGCACCCGAACCGGAGCCTTCCTGACGAGGTTGGTTTTGGAACGGCCCCACCACGTTAACAAGTTTCTGTTCCACCTTGATGTGGACCACGGACTTCTGAACTGATTGTACTAACTCAGCCCTTGCCTTAGAGGCCTCAATCAAGGAATCCATGAACGGATTGCTCTCAGACCAGGCTGGGACAGCAGTTACCAGCAAAATCAGCAAACCTCCCAGCAAGGCGAACAACTTGAGTGGATAACTCTGGAAGCCTAGTTTCTTGTGGACTAAAGAATTGTTCTGCATGATTCCTCAAAAATTGGATAAAAGTTGTTGAAAAGAGTTGTTGAGTACGAGCAACTACCAACCCCGCTTAGACAGGATTAGTTGGCAGAGTTCAGGTGGCATCATGCTCATCATCACTTTCGGATTCGCCGTGTTGCCATCGAGAACGGTGGTCATCGTCTCGTTCCTTGTGAGGCATGCCGTGATCTCTCATCCCACGCTGCCACATCCTCATTTGCCTAGGTTGTCGGTCCTTCCACTGCTTCCACTGGACGGGTGTCAGTACCTGGTGAACAGTGGTCAGTTCTGTTGCGTGCAGATTGGCCATCTTCAGGTGCAGGTCTGCCATCTGCTGATTGTGCTTCTGCAGGGCTTCCTGATCGAAGGTTTCCTGCTGCATCAGCTGGCGCTGATCTAGTTGTAGTAACTCACGCTGGGAGCGCAGGGCGATCATTTCTCGCTGGCTTTGCTGAGCAGCGTCTTCCAAGCGATTGATTTGCTCTTCACTGAGATTCAGGTCCTCCTGCATGTGTAGGAGGCCGAGTGATAGTGAGCCTGGCCTAAGTTGGAATTGATGAATTCCCCAAGATCCTTCACCACCCCGAGGCCTGTGCTTACCTTGATGCCAGCTGTCTCTATAGTGCCCCCGATGTTTGCCACCCTCGCCTCGGTGATCAATAAGTTGTGCTTGCCAGCCCGAGGTTGGGTTGAGTGAATCGATAGATTGTGCGAGTGCAATCGGAGCAGTCATACTGGTCATGAGTGCCGCATTGAGGATAGCTTTTTGCCAGAGTTGCTTTTTCATTGTCCCTCCTTCATTTGGGCTTGGTCATTACTAAACTCGGGTGCTTGTCCCGATACATTAATCATGATTCTAGTTAGAAAATATGAAGAAATTTTGTAGGGATTGTGAAGATTTTGTGAAGAACGAAAATGCTGAAGGAGTAGTTGGATCTTACTTGTCGTTTCTAGGGTTGTGGCTATAGTAGCCGACGGTTTGACGGATGTAATTTCGAGAGGGGATCTGTGGAGAAAGTGTTTTTTGGGCTGGGTAGTAATTTGGGAGATCGAGCCCGCTATCTACAGCAGGCACGTGAAACTTTGGCCGATCTGCCTTTACAGGAATTTCAGGCATCTTCGGTTTATGAAAGCCTACCACTAGCCAATATGGATCAACCGCTCTACCTGAATCAGGTAGTCTGTGGTCAGACTACACTAGGGCCAGAGACTTTGCTGGAGACTTGTCTGCAAATTGAGAAAAGATTGGGACGGATTCGCTGGGAACACTGGGGTCCCAGAATTATTGATATTGATTTGTTGTCGTATGGCAATCTCTGCTTACGATCACAGCGTTTGACCATTCCCCACCCAGAACTGTCGAATCGTAGCTTTGTGCTGCTTCCCTTGTCTGAATTGGAACCGAGTTGGATACACCCAGAAAGTGAAGAAACCTTGGATACGATCTGGCAGCAATGGCAAGATCAACATCCTGATGAAAGCCTGCCGATAATTTGGAACCCAAAGAAAAACTCTGGCGAAGTAAAGTTGATTCAACTCTGAAGGGCATGGGCTGTATCAACAAAATGCTGTACTTTGGTGAAGGGTGTATCTGCTAGCAGTCCATGGCTCAAGTTCAGAATGTGAGAGCGGCCACCGGTGGCCGCCAGACAGGCTTGGATGGCTTCAGTAATCTCTGTCAAGCTGCCATCTCTAAGAAGTTGATTACTCACATTACCTTGCCAGATCAGATCAGGATAAAGTTCTTGTGCTTTTCTTAGATCGATACACGAGCCAACACTAAGTCCCTTGGCACCGCTATGTGCCATCCAGTCAAGATATGGGCATTCTTTGGCAAACAGTAAGGAGTTTGCACCTTTATTGAGTCCTACAAATACTTGTTGTTGAGTCGGTAGCGCCCAGCGTTCATAAAGCTTAGGGCCCAGTTCGTCCGCAAAGGATTCAAATAACTGCACTGCCTGAGCCCCTTGGGCTAGTTGATAGTTCAGGTAGTCAATAGTCATCTGGGTTAATTTTTCGAGCAATAACTCTACAAGTTTGGGATGATCTTCAAAGATTTCCGGAATTTTTTTCTTCTGACGATGAGGGGAGCCTCCGGCCAACAAAAAGAAAGCTAGTGTGACAGGAGCACCAGCAAATCCAAGTACAGGTAGTTCACCCCGCAACTCTTCGTGAATTCCTTGTAAGATGGCTCCAACATGACTCAGATCAGTTGCTGGATCGGGCAGTCGTAGTTGGTGGACTTGTTCAAGGGTGTGGATTGGTTCACTGATCGGCCCTGGACGAAAAACGAATGTCGCACCCATGGGAGCCAGTGGTGTCAGGATGTCCTGAAACATGATGATCGCATCAACCCCAAGTCGCTTGGGTAGCAGGGAAACTCGAATTGATTGTGCTACATCCCCAAACAGTTCCTCCAAGGGGCGTCCGTCTGCTTCCCGAAGGAGGATATATTCGGGATCTGTTCTGCCAGCCTGCCGCATCATCCAAACAGGCACCCTGGATACCGACTCACCACGGAAGACACGGAGGAGGAGGTCATTTTTTTTGGTTTTGTCGATTTGAGCCATTAATCTATCGGGAATATGCATGAAGAAGAAAAGTGTGCCACTGATCCAGAGCGTACCTTGCGAACGTTGTCACGGCACCCATGTCCTGATTGAAGCGGTCCCCAGGCAACGCTACGCAAGAGGGCGGCTCTGTGAGTGTTTCCCTACTCCTTGCCACGCTTGTAGCGGAACTGGCTTTATTTTGCGACGAGACCGTTTCCATCGCGAAATGGCAGCGAGTTGCCCAGAGTGTGTTGGACGCTTGCAGCGGGTCGAATTGTACAACGAAGCCCGAGTGCCGAGGCGTTATCTGCATAGCCGTCTGAAAGTAACGGATCAAGACAAGCACAATGCTCAGATTTTCTCTTTGCTTGACGCAATTCATCGCAACCTGCCGGACTATCTACGTACGCATCAAGAACAGGGCTCAACAACGGATGACCTGAAAGGCATGGTACTGATGGGGCCACCCGGTACTGGCAAGACACATTTGCTCAGTGGCTTTGTGTATCAGTGTACGATTACCCATGGGATTTCCTGCGTGTTCCAAGGCTTTACTGAATTACTTTCTGAACTCAGACAAGGCTATTCCGATGGCAAGTCGGACATGGAAATCATAGAACCTCACCTGCTTGCAGATGTGTTGATCATCGATGATATGGGCAAAGGACGCAACACCCCATGGGAATTGGGCATTCTGGATACCCTGATCACGGAGCGCTACAACCGAGATCGAATTGTGATGGTGACGACTAACTACACTGAAGCAGAGGAAAACACATTGCGTGAGAGAGTTCTGAGCAAGGACCGAAGCGAGGAAGAACAGTTTCTTAGTGATACTATCCGCAAGCGAGTCGGAGAGAGAATCTATTCACGCTTACGCGAAATGTGTTACTTCGAAGAATTGAATGGTCCTGATCGTAGACAAGTGGATTGAACCTAGCCTCAAACAGAATCTACTCCACACGTTCTACAAAGACTGAATCAGACTAGTCCTGTTGAGGGTGCCAGCCCAAACATTAGATTCATATTCTGCAACGCTTGCCCCGCAGCTCCCTTCACCAGATTGTCGATTGCACTAACGATCACCCAATCCTGACCTTGTTCGTGCCGGAACAAGTTCATCACACAATGATTACTGTGTGCAACGGCTTTTAGATCAGGCATCACACCCGGCTCCAGCAAATGCACAAAGGCCTTGTCTGCACAGAAATCCTGATAGCATTTTCGTAGTTCTGCCTCTCCAATTGGCTCACTAAAGCGAAGATAGATTGTACTTAAGATACCTCGGTTCACAGGCAGCAGATGAGGCGTGAAGATAATATCCCCAAGTTGTTCTTCAGGATAGCCCTGCTGGGCCAGATATAGCTGAATTTCAGGTCGATGTTGGTGCTGGAAGATCTTGTAGGGTTTCAGATTCTCATTGACATCAACATAGTTGGTCGTTGAATTCTCTACCCTTCCACCAGCCCCACTGACTCCAGACTTGGCATCAATCACTGGAGGAACTTTCAGTTTTTTCAGGTGATTTCCCAGTGGCCATAGAGCAAGCAAGGCCCCAGTTGGATAACACCCTGGATTAGCAACCAGCCTGGCAGTGGTGATCTGTTCAGCAAAGACCTCAGCGAGTCCAAAAACAGCTTTTTCCAACCAACTTTCTTCAGGAGTTAGTTTGTAATGCTTGGCTGTCAGTTCTGGTGTTTGGAGTCGAAACATTCCTGAAAGATCAATTATTCTTACTCCGGCAGCATGAAGACGAGGAACCCACTCCAAGCTGGCTTCGTTAGGAACTGTAAGGAAAGCGACATCACACTCGGCTACATCAATGTCGTGACCCGTGAAGGCCAGGGAGGAGCTTTGATAGGCAGGTAATAACAGACTAACGAGCATGCCGTCATAGCGTTCTGATGTGACATGACGCACGTTGACATTCGGATGTCTCCTGAGCCAAGTCAGTAATTCCAGACCAGAAAGACCTCCAGCCCCTAGGATGGCGATCTGCAAATGTTCAGACATGCCGTAGATCCTTACGAAAATCTTTCAATCAAAGTTGACGCTTCACAGTTTGGTTGATTCACTTGAATCGTTGTTGGTAGTACTCCTCGTGAAAGCCTATCAGAAATTCATCATCAATACGCCAAGTAGGAGCTCGCAGATTCCCGCTAGGACCCATCACGCTGGCAAGAATCTCCTCAGGATTATCTGTAGCTGGATTCCATTCTAACAGCTTCTTCCCTTTGGCTACAGTCACTTTCGTAGCTCCCCGAATTAGCTCCCAAGCAGCTTCTGCTCGGATTTTTTCTTTGCTGGCGTTGATACGTTCCGCTACAGAAACACTATTTGCGTCAAGAAACTCTTGCGCTCGTTTACACGTGGTTCAACCGTTACGGAAGTAACCCCATTGAATTGAGATAGACATAATCATTCTCATAGGAAAGTTAGGCCACCTGCTCCTTCAGGGAAGGCTTGGATGGCGAGGATAGTCTTGTCCTAGCAATGTAGAACTGAACAGAAAGTCAGCTGTTGCCGTGTTACAAGCCATGGGAATATCCCAAACAACAGGGAGCCAGGGCCTTGACATCGGGATCATGTGGCTGAGAGGTCAAGGGATCCCAAAAGAAAACGAGTAGATCTAGTTTTTCTGTGTCAATGAGTGCTCCGATTTGCTGATCACCACCAATAGGTCCGCTGAGCAATCGTGTGATAGGCAGATTCAACTGTTGCTGAAGTAGAGAGCCCGCTGTGCCTGTTGCATAAAGCTTGTGTTGGCGCAGTTGCTCCAGATGCTGTTTTGCCCAGGCCAGCAGGAGAGGTTTTTTGTGGTCGTGAGCAACAAGCGCGATTCGCTTTTGTTTGGGCAGGGAAGAGGCCATTCAAAAGAGCTGGAAGCTGAGCCCTACTAGGGTTGCCAGAGATAAAGAAAGCCAGAACTGGGCATCAGTGAGTCTGGTACACGAACAAGGTTGACTTCTGTGGCACTGCTTCCTAACAAAGATGGTTGAAAGGAACTTGGTCGCTGATAGCCCACTACGGTTGCACTCGCAGCACCTGTACGCATTTGAGCAGCCAACAAAGCATCCTCCAAGTATCCGACATGATCTACGAGTTTCAATCTTCGAGCATCTTCTGCTGGAAAAATACTGCCATCTGCTAACTTTCGAGCATCTTCTTGAGAAAGTTGTCGATTTTCAGCGACAAGTCCCACAAAACGATCATAGTGGGCGTTCAGAATACGAAGTAAGATTTTACGACTTTCTTTGCCAATAGGCTTCAAAGGTACTGCCAGTTCTTGCTTCGTAGATCCACTCGCGAGAACTTCCCCCTGGATACCAATTTTTTCAAGTAGTCCTTCAGCATTGAAACGCACCATGACTACTCCAATACTTCCTACAACTGATGTTGGATTGGCCCAGATTTCATCACCAGCCAACGCCACGTAATAGCCTCCGGATGCCCCAATGGCTCCAATGCTGACGACAATCGGCTTGCCACTACGTTCTCTGAATTGTTTCAACTCATGAAACAGCACATCAGCAGCAGTCACCTCTCCTCCAGGTGAGTTGATGTGCAACAGTAGGGCTCGAACTGCAGGATCTCTAGCAGCCATCACCAACTGTTCTCGCACTTCATCCACGTCAATACTGCTTCTGCGACTGCCCACATTAGAAATCCAGTCAGACGCCATCATTCCACTGAGTTCAATCAGCGCGATCTTAGTCTCTCCACTTCCACCCAGGACACGCTCTTCCAGAGGCTGGTCACGACTGATGGGCAGCTCCAGATTGACGTAGCAACCACTGAGAGAAATCAGGAGAGTGATGGCGATCAGTAGTTGTCTCATTGGGAATCTTGTTCAAGAAGATGGGTGTCGATCTGATGGAGAATTCCCTCAGGAGTCAACTGACTAGTATCAATGATTAGATCAAAATTGGCTGGGTCAGCTATGTCCACACCGTAAAGGCGTTGAAAATTCTGGCGCATTGTAAGGTATCGCTGTCGATTCGCATGAATAGATTCTTCAATATTTTTAGCACCCTCCGTGGCCCGGTGAGCAGAAAAAATACGTTCTGCAGCTACTTCCTCGCTGACGGTGAGCAAAATTTTGCAGGCGTCAGGCACACAATGAAATCCAAGGTGAGCGTCCAAGACGAAGTTTTCGTTTTCTTCACCAAATTTCCGTTGAGCTTCGTCAATTTTACGATCCACTTCCGGATGGCTTGTGACAAATTCGGTTAGAAATTGAGTGATGTCTTGGAAGCCTTGTTCCAATGACATTTGGCGCATGAAATCACCTGTAGAGCGAATTTCCAGACCGTATTTGTCAGCCAACAATCGTCGTACTGTCGATTTGCCAGAACCAGGAGGGCCAGCTAGCGTCAGTTTCATGAAAATTCCTCACGAGCCAAGTGAGTAGAAGATCACTCGATGTTCTGCATTTGTTCACGGATTTTTTCCAGTTCAGCCTTGATCTCAACTACGGTGTGGCTAACACTGGTATCATTACACTTAGAAGCCATCGTATTGGCTTCCCGATTCAATTCTTGGAGTAGGAAGTCACCGCGTTTACCAATCTCTTTCTCCTGCTGCAAGGTCTCTTGCAGATGTTGTAGGTGTGTGTCGAAGCGGACGATTTCTTCACTGATATCGAGACGTTCTGCCATCAAGGCTACTTCCTGGTGTAGCCGCTCAGCATCAAGCTTGGCCTGCAGATCACTCAGATGATCCAGCAGTCTTTGTTGGAATTGCTGTGGCAAGTGCTTGGAGTTTTCTTCGATCTTTTGTGCGAGTTGAGCGCAGCGCTGAAGGCGCGACTGGATGTCGTACAGCATGGACTGGCCTTCCCGCTCTTTCATCGATTTGAGGGCTTGCAAAGCAAGCTCAAGGCTTTCCCAGATTAACTTTTCTCCTAGTTCAGAAGGAATTTCCAGATCAACCGATTCGCCAAGCAAATCTCGCTGACTGAGCAGGTCTTTCATGGAAACCTGAACCTCACGCCCAGTCAATTCTTCAAATTGGGAAAGTAAGCTGGCGTAATGTCGTAAGGCCGGTTCCTGCCAGTGTGGGAAACCTTGGGTACTCTGAGTCATGGATTCCAGACGTATGCTGCCATCGACCTTGCCTCGTTGGCATACCTTTTTCACTTTCTCCTTGACAGATGCCTCCAATGTCAGCAATCCATTGGGGAGGCGTAGTCGAACATCCAGGAACCGCTGATTGACAGATCGGATTTCAACTTGGCAAAGCCAGCCGTCCTGTTCGCATTGTGCGGTGCCATAACCTGTCATCGAAACGGCCATCTACTGCTCCTGAATTTGTGCAAATTGTGACAAGAAAAACAAAACAAGCGATATAAGCAGTTGGTGACCTTTACTTTCTTTCAGGAATCTAGCAAGCTCTTAGTAACAGCCATGTTTGCAAATTTCTCATCCTGACAAAAGCCATGTTCCGCCTTCTACGTAAGTGGCAACGTCGTTCTCAGAAACTGCCAGAAGATATTATTGATTACAAGCACCAGTGCGAGCAGTTGGTCAATAAGTACGAGACGCTACTGGATCAGATTTCTCAGTACATGCAAACCGAGGAACACCTCCTCGGCAAAGAAGAAACAGAGGTAGTAACCCCCGCTCCTCAAGACACGGGCATCTTCGAACTGTTGACAATCAAAGGCGAGTTGCTGCGCATTACGGAGGAGTGCGATAAATTGATGAACAAAGGATTCCGTGAACCAACTATTGCGCCACTGCAAAAGGAAGCGATGGAGTTGCTGATTGGCCAACTTCAAAATTTGCGGCAGTATTCCGATCAGATCGAAGAAGCACTTTTAGACTTCGAGGAAAAACTGATGGAGGTGGAAGAACTGGCTTCCAACCGTGGTCTTCGCAACTGAATTAATATTATTCTCTTTCCCCAGCGCCAGCCACCATCTTGATAGACCGTGGTGGTAATGATCTCTTCGTCTGGAACATCCTGATTGAATGCCTGACGTTCTCTCCGCTCCTGCGCAAGCTGACTTCCCTGCTCAATCACATCAGCAATCACTTCTTCTCCCATCAACTCATTCTCGTCTTCATCTTCATAGCCCAATTCATCAATGTGAATCTGCTCTTTGGTGATGGACTCCAACTCATCGAAGAGCGTTCCCATTGCCAGGTCAAAGTACCAATCTGGGCTTGCAAAAAAACTCTCATCGCTGAGCATCGCCAAGAAGACAACACGATATGGATCAATCCCCTTGTGTTCCGCCACAGCTACGCGTAAGTCAGCCCAGCGTTCATCCTCAAGCAGATCTGCCTCTGGATCAGCAAAAGTTCCTGCTCCTAAATCCACAAAGGCATAGATTTCAAAGTGAGCCTGATAAGAGGCTTGTTGCTGAACCAATCGGTCATAGCTTTGCTGACCTTTTTCACTGAGTTGGTAGTACTGCTCAACATCAAGCTGAACAAGGTCCTGCTGTTCCAATTCTTTGAGATTGGATTCGATCGTTTTGTGATTCTGATCTAGAAAGGAAAAATGAATCTTATCTTGCGAACTGGCAATGTGGTGGAGCAGTAACAAAATACTGAATTCTTGACGTTGTGAGTCTGTCAGGGATTTACGTTCGGTGCTCATAGGGGTTTTCAGAACGTGGTGGATGTTCCTAGATGATCGCTGAGCAATCTTGCGAAGCAGTCATAGAATTCTTCTTGCTCAGCTTCTGCGAACCAGCGGTCATTGTCTGCTTGGTACTTAAAGTGCCAACCTCGGGCGTTGCCTGCCAACCAGATTTCATGAATAGCCCGCTGGGTATTGAGCACAATGATTCCAGGACGTTCCTCGAAGGCAATTTGTAGCTTGTCTGGGATGCGGTCGTAGTCAAGTAGATCTTCGTGTCGATCTAGCAATTCTTCGACCTGCTGAAAAATGTGCTCTGCACGTTGTGAATACTCCTTATTGTCCATAATTTTCTCCCCAGTTGAGCAAATGAAACAGGTTAGAGCAGCGTCTTTGAGAGTCAATACAAAACCCTGTGGCTTTGTGGTTGCGTCTTAGTAGCAAACCTTGCAGACTGAATTGCTTATTCTGACAACATTTTTGAGTGGAGGCTTCTATGCGGTCTGTCCGGAACCTGATGATGTGGTTCGTGTGCTTGCTGCTGATGGTGGGTCCAGTTTTAGGCAGTGCTCTGGATTCGATGGATGAACGTTTTGAACAGCGAAGTTATCGGCGCTTTTTGTTGCCCAATGGGTTGAAGATTTTGTTGGTTTCAGATCTAACGGTGCGCAAAGCCGCAGCGTCTTTGACTGTGGGTGTTGGTGCGATGAGTGATCCGGAAATGCATCAGGGGTTGGCGCACTACCTTGAACACATGCTCTTCTTAGGCACGGAAAAGTATCCGGAGGCTGGAGAATACCAGCAGTTTGTCTCCAATCGAGGTGGCTACACGAACGCTTACACGGCTGGAGATCATACAAACTACCACTTCGAGATTGACCCAGAGCATCTGGATGGGGCTCTGGATCGCTTTGCCCAGTTTTTTACAGAACCTTTGTTCAATACACAGTATCTGGAACGAGAGCGGCGCATTGTTGATTCTGAACACTCCAAGAATATCCCCAACGATTTTCGCAGACTCTTCGAAGTCCGCAAGCAGATCTATGTTCCTGGACATCCCATGCAGAAATTCAGTACGGGTAATCTGCAAACCCTCGGATTCACCACACGTGATGACGTGATTGACTTCTATACTCGCTACTATTCCAGCAATCGAATGACCCTGGCAGTCTCAGGTACACAGTCACTCGATGAGTTACAGGAAATGGTAGTGCCTCGTTTCTACGAGATTGTTGACCGGAATCTTGATGAGATTACCTTCCCTACAGAATATCTTGCTCCGAACTCCAGATTTCGGCTGCTGCAAGTGAAGCCACTCAGCGAGATTCGTTCTCTGACACTCAGCTTCCCATTGCCCTCTACCCAGCAGTATTATTCGAGTCAACCACTGAATCTGTTGGGATTTTTAGTTGGGCACGAAGGAAAAGGTAGTCTGCTTTCCCTGTTGAAGTCTAAGAACTTGGCGACAGGACTCTCAGCCGGTGCAGGATCATCGACAAATTCTTATTCCTCCTTTGAGGTGACGGTCCAGTTAACCCCACGAGGCGTTGATCGGTATCGAGATGTGATCACTCATCTGTTTCAATACCTGCGGCTGCTGCGTGAGGAAGGCCTGCCACGCTACATTTTCAATGAAGTGCAGCGGATGAACGAAATTAACTATCGATTCTCCGAACGCGTGGAAGGTACTAGACTCGTCAACACTCTCTCCGCATTGTTGCGCTTTGTTCCTCTGAGGGAAGTGGAGCGCGCACCGTTCTTGCTGACTGAATTCCGCAAAGACTTGTTCGATAGTATGCTCTATCGCCTGACTCCAAATAACATGTTAGCGATTCTTGTGGATCAGGGTGTCAAGGTTGACAGTAGGGAGAGCTACTACGGCACAGAGTACTCCTATCGTCAGGATCGTGCCAACTGGGTACAGGTGTGGAAGACCGCCAGACGACATCCCAACCTTTCGCTTCCGGTACCTAACGACTTTATTCCACAGGACATCGCCTTGAGAGAACCTAAGGCTCCCTTTACCTTCAACTACGAATCAATTGCTGGCTTGGGTGAAGAGAATTTGCCAGAGGGTGTGACGTCCTTACTCAGCCAAGAATCTAGTCGTAGTTGGCAATCCTGGTCGGAACTGGCTGTAGCCCTGCAATTGCCGCAGGGGCAACAGAAGGCTGCACGAACCGTAATCATGCGTCATGCTGTGGAAGAGCCACAGCGCTTGGTGGATCTGCCCAAGGGACGTGTTTGGTTCCAGCCAGATTTCCGTTTTGAGCAACCGAAGGGTAGAGTCATGCTACGCATTCTGACTCCAGAGGCGTATGCTACCCCTCGTCATGCGGTTTTGACTCAACTCTACGTTGCAGCAATTGAAGAAGGACTCAACGAGTTCAAGTATCCAGTCAGTCTGGCTGGTCTTGACTTCAACCTGCGTAACGACAAAGAAGGAGTACAAATCAACTTTGACGGTTACTCAGATCGTTTATTGGAGTTGGTGGAGAGCGTTGCAGCCCAGTTGCAGAATATTCAGATCGATCAAAAAACTTTTGCCTCTCTGCAGGATGCAAAACTGAGGAGTTATCGTAACTTCACTCTTCAGGAACCATATCAGCAGGCTTTCTATGAGAGAGGCCTATTGCTGGAAGGTTTTCGGCATTCGATTCGTCAATATGAAAAGATTATTCCGGACGCTACACTGAAAGAGTTGACTGCCCATGCGCGACAACTTTTTGCCAAGACCTACGTAGAAGCAGTCGTCTATGGTAACCTTGAAGCTGATAAAGTGCAGCCGATCATGGAACGCATTGTCAGTGACTTGAGTCAGCAGGCCCTACCACTGGAGGAGCGATTTTACGAGCAGGTTCGGCAGATTCCTGTTGGTACGACCCTCACCTTTCAACAAGATGTGACGGTCAACAATTCAGCGATCGTGCTAGAGTTGCAGCAAGGTGATGACACTCCGGAAAACTGGGCAACCCTACAGGTACTTTCCCAGTGGATTCAGCCACAGTTCTACAATGAGTTGCGGACACGTCAACAAACGGGCTACATCGTGAGTTCTGGTTCGACGTTGACCGAAGAGACTCTGAGTCTGTTCTTCCTGATCCAGTCTGGTGATTTTGCCCCGGATGACCTCTCAGAGCGGGTACGAAGCTTTCTGCCCAAACTCTACGAAAATCTCCAGAATCTCAGTCAGCAGGAATTTGAAACGATCCGCCGCTCTGTCTTGCGTGCTAGTCTGGAGCGTCCTGATGAAATAGATGAGGCCACTGGTCGCTTATTCCAGATTCTTTTCGAAGAAGATGGAGATTTTGATTTCAAGAGTGACAAGCTTCGGTCCCTGGCTTCCCTGGAGCACCAAGAATTTCTGAAACAAGGACGTCAGATGTTGGAACCAACTCAACAGCGGCAGTTAGTGCTTCAGATGGTTGGTGCAGGAATGAGCAGTCTACTGCCACAGGAGGGAGTTGTGCGGGACGCAAGCGATATGGCTGAGCGTCTACCTTGCCCAGAGTTCTGTCGACCTAATTGAGATAGTATTTATGATTCGAAATACTCTATTTCATAAAGTCTATCGCTTCGCTCCAATTCCTCTGGTCTTACTATGTGCTTCCTGTGTGAGTTCAAGCAAAACGTTCTTGCCAGACGGCAGTGAAGGCTACGTGGTGACCTGTAGTGGCAGCATGCTGAGTTGGGGAGACTGCGAGGCTAAAGCTGGTAGCCTTTGTGGGGCAGGTGGGTATGAGATTGTTTCGAAGAATGCTAACCAGCAAAATGTTAGCTCTTCGGAGCGTTCAATGATGATTGCCTGCAATAGCAGCAGAGAACCGACCACTACCGACAAATTGATTCAGAAAAGTCAGAAAATGCTGGATGAGGGTGTGGATAAAGGGAAAGAGTTGTTGGGTGAAGGAGAAGAACTTCTGGATGAAGGGGTTGAGAAGGTCAAAGAGTTGTTCTGAGTGGAGGCCTGTTGAACGCTCCTGAAACTGACCGATTCAGGCCGAGTGAGGAAGAACTCAGCCTATTCCTAGAAAGAGAATTTCCACAAACAAAATGTCGGGTTGTGGAGGTGGGCAATCAGGCAGCTACAATTGCTCACGAGATTGGAGAGGCAGAGTTGCGTCCTGGAGGAACGGTGTCTGGTCCGGTGCTGATGGAGGTAGCTGACGTTGCGCTTTATGTGGCCCTTCTTGGAGAGATTGGAATTGTACCACTGGCAGTGACCACTGGTCTGACAATCAACTTCCTGCGCAAATCACCGGCTACTCATCAGATCATTGCTGTGTGTACGTTGTTCAAAGTTAGTCGGACCCTTGCTACTGGAGAGGTCCGACTCTACTCCGAAGGCCACAAGGAACCTGTCGCTCATGCGGTTGGTACCTACTCGATTCCACCGGCCCAGTGTTCTTAGTGGTGGATTGCTCTAGCGTAGGCTTTTCAGTGCCTTGGCCATTTTCTCAGGAACCTGTTTAATTTGCTCACGACTCACCATCAGGTTAGTGACAGCCCGTAGTGCTTCCGGTCCAAAGTCCAGCATCCCTACACCTTCCTTCTCCAAAGCCTTCGAGAGGGCAGCAGCTGAAGTCCCTGGCGTCTGAAAAACGATTATGTTTGTTTGCACGCTGTCCAGATCAACCTCAATGCCTTCCACCTGGCTCAGCCCTTCTGCCAGCAGGCGCGCGTTTGCGTGATCTTCTGCGAGCCGCTCCCGGTTATTTTCCAAGGCATACAACGCTCCGGCTGCAATGATGCCTGCCTGTCGCATTCCTCCTCCAAACATTTTTCGGAAGTGACGCGCTCGTTGAATGAAAGCTTTGCTACCCGCCAGAGCTGAACCGACCGGTGCTCCCAAGCCTTTGGAAAAGCAGACGCTAACGCTGTCAAAGTCAGATACCAGTTCAGCTTCCGGTGTGCCTAGCGCAACGCTGGCGTTCCAGAGTCGAGCACCATCCAGATGCAGCGCAAGGTCACGCTCTCGGCAAACGACACCAATTTTACGGATTTCTTCCAGTGGATAGATTCGTCCACCCCCTCGATTGTGAGTGTTCTCAAGGCAGACCAGCTGTGTGATTGGATGGTGGACGTCCGGTTTGCGAAGTGATTTCACCAACTGGTCAGCAGTGAAGACACCGTGGTCTCCAGGAATCAGACGACAGGAAGCACCAGACAGCGCTGCTGGACCCCCACCTTCGTAGTAGTAAATATGGGCCTGAGCTTCCAAAATTACCTCATCACCCGGTTGAGTGTGAGTGCGTAGCCCAACTTGGTTGGTCATCGTGCCAGAAGGCATGAAGACCGACGCTTCCTTGCCTAGAATAGCGGCTGTTTTCTCTTCTAGACGAAGTACAGTGGGATCTTCGTGATGAACATCATCACCGACCTCGGCTTCAGCAATGGCTTTGCGCATTTCGGTGGTTGGTTTGGTGACAGTATCGCTTCGCAGGTCAATCCACATCAAATCCTCCTAAAGAGTGAAGTGTCAGAAAAAAGTTCAGCGTGCCGAGGTCTGCTTTGGATGTCAAATCCGAATGATCAGGCAGAATCCATTCGTGCATGGTGACAAGCCACCAATTGGCCTGTTCGGATTTGCCGAAATTCGGGTCGCTGTTGGCGGCACTCGCTGGTCACTTGCGGACAACGTTCGGCAAATACGCAGCCAGTATGCTGCTTGGTAGGACTCGGGACATCCCCAGTGAGCACTCGCTCACCCAGAGGACGTCGGTTCTTTGGATCTCCAGAGGGAATTGCCCGCAGAAGAGCTTGTGTGTATGGATGGGCAGGAGTTTGGAAGAGTTCCTTCCGGTTGGCGATCTCCACGATGCGGCCCAGGTACATCACGGCAACTCGATCTGCCAGATGCTGAATCACTGCCAGGTCATGACTGATGAACAGATAACTCAACCCTTGTTGTTGTTGTAGTTCAAGCAATAGGTTGAGAATTTGCGCCTGAATCGAGACATCGAGTGAGGAAACCGCTTCGTCACAAAGTATGATTTCAGGACGCAGAGCCAGCGCCCGGGCAATACTGATACGCTGACGTTGACCACCAGAAAACTCGTGCGGAAAGCGTTTCAGATGTTCGGATTGCAACCCAACCTGTTCCAGCAGCTTCGTTGCAAAATCCTGGGTCTCTGAGGCACGGATGTGTCCATGATAGCACGCTGCACTGCTGATGATCTCTTCAATCGTCAGTCGTGGATTGAGAGAAGCGTAGGGGTTCTGAAAAATCAACTGCATCCGCAGTCTTTGTTTCCGAAGCTCTGTAGAACTCAGCACACCGAGTTCAGTATCTTTCAGCCAGACTCTTCCTCCGGTGGGGGGATGGAGGTAGAGCAAGCTGCGCGCAAGCGTAGACTTTCCACAACCAGACTCTCCCACTAGCCCTAAGGTCTCACCGGCCTTTAACACAAAGCTGACTCCGTCCACTGCCCGGACAAAGCCCACTGTTCTACCTAGCAGTCCTTGGCGAATAGGGAAGTAAATCTGTAGATCCTGCACTCGGAGGATGGAAGTGTTGGAAGAGGAGAAACTTGTCATCTCAGGTATCCTGAGGGAATTCGTACCAGCGGTAACAACGGCTCCGATGTGAGAAACCCAATAATTCAGGTATCTTGACGGAACAGTCGGGTCCTGGCCAGGGACAACGATCGAGGAAGCGGCAGCCCTCGGATAACTCCTGCAAGGCAGGAACATTTCCTGGAATATGGTAGAGTCTTTCTCGTTGGCCTGAGATCTCCGTTAGACTGGGTCGTGATTTGAGTAGCCCACGGGTGTAGGGATGCCGTGGACGTTCGAAAATTGCTCGAACCGAGGTTTCTTCAATGATGTCTCCAGCATACATGACTGCGACCCGATCGGCCATTTCAGCGATCACCCGAAGGTCGTGGCTGATGAAGAGCAGGGCCATCCCGTGTTGCTTTTGCAGTTGGCGCAACAGGTGAAGAATCTGGACCTGAATCGTGACGTCCAGTGCAGTAGTTGGCTCATCGGCAATCAACAATGCCGGTTCACAGGCCAAGGCCATGGCAATCATCACCCGTTGACACATGCCTCCACTCAACTCATGCGGATAGCGTGACCATTGCCGCTCTGGGTCGGGCAACCCAACTTCGCTGAGCAGCGACAAGCCTCGCTCACGAGCACGGCTGAGTGAGAAACCCTTGTGACGACGTAGTGGTTCAGATATTTGCTTGCCAATCGTCAGTACAGGATTCAGAGCCGAGCTAGGATCCTGAAAAATCATTGAGATCTGGTTGCCTCGTAGTTCTCTTCGTTTTCGTTCCGAGAGTTTCAGTAGGTCTTCTCCATCAAAGCGAATTTCTCCACTTGTGATTCTTCCGGGTGAACTGATTAGTCCCATAATCGCCAAGGCTGTCAGGGACTTGCCACAACCAGACTCTCCAACCAAACCAAGTGTTTTTCCTCGTTCCAGTTGCAGATCCAATTCATTGATTGCGGTCACTTTCCCACTACGCAGTAGGAAGTCAACTTTCAGATTTTCCAACTGTAGTAAGGGGGTTTGAGCCATTCAGTCCTGTAACTTGGGATCAAAGGCATCGCGCAGGCCATCTCCTACAAAGTTGAAGGCCAGAACAGTCAAGGTCATTGCGGTTGCTGGAGCCAGGATCAAGTGAGGATAGGAACGAATTCCTTCCAGTCCTTCAGAAATCATTGCACCCCAGCTTGGAACAGGTGGATTGACTCCAAGTCCGATGAAACTCAGCACCGACTCGAAGATGATGTAATCCGGAATCGCCACAGATTCAGCGACGATACAAGTTCCTAGTAGATTAGGGAACAGGCGACGAAAAAGAATAGTTGGCACACCAAAGCCCTGCACGAGATCAGCTTCGATAAATTCTCGGCACCGTAGTGAGAGGGTCTCTGCTCGGGCAATCCGAGCCATCCTTACCCAAGAGGTCAGCCCGATTCCGATGAAAATGGAAAGCAGGCCTCCCAATTGACTATCCCATTCATAGAAGATCGCCTTGAATCCTGTGAACTCGTCTGGATTCCCTGCACGAAAATAGACCATGATCAGGATCACAAATAGCAGAGTGGGAACCGCATTGAGAATGTCAACAAACCGCATCATCCATTCATCCAGTTTACCTCCGTAGTAACCAGCAACCAACCCGTAGCTGACACCAATGATAAAGCTTGCTAGAGCTGCACAGATTGCAACTGTTAGTGAAATTCTAGCCCCATAGAGAATCCGGCTCCAAACATCACGACCCAAAAAGTCGGTACCTAGCAGGAAACCTTCTTCTCCAGGCTGTAGGTAGGTGGCTAGGAAATCTTCTTCAGCGAAGTGTTGCGGAGCGAGCCAATCAACGAATATAGCAACCAGAAAAAGAATCAGCAGAAACAAAAAACTGCTCAATGCCAATCGGTTTCTGGCGAACCGTCGGAAAGCAAGCCGATTGAGACTTTTACTGATGGCTGGTGAGGCAGAAGTTTCAATCATGGATGGGTCATGGGGAAGATGGTCATTCTAATCGAATCCTTGGATCTGCCCAGGCGTAGAGGATGTCTACTAGGGTGTTCATGAGAATGATCAGAAAACCATAGAGCAGGTAGACACCCATGACGACAGGGTAGTCGCGGTTACTGATGCTGGTGATGAAGTAACTTCCCAAACCAGGAATAGCAAAGATCTCTTCCACCACCAGAGTGCCCGTGAGCAGATAGGCCAAAATGGGACCCATGATAGTAAGCACAGGGAGTAAGGCATTGCGTAGTGCGTGTTGACCAAGGACAGAAATTTCTGAAAGTCCTTTGGCTCGAGCTGTACGGATAAAGTCTTCTTGAATGACTTGGAGCATGCTGGAACGAGTCAGCCTGGAAATCACTGCCGCAATGCCCAGCCCTAAAGCAAGCGTTGGTAGTACCTTGGAATCCCAGGTCGTCCAGCGAGCAATGGGTAGCCATTTAAGAAAGAGTCCAAAGAAGAGGATCAGCATTGGGGCTAGCGCCAAGTTGGGGATGCTAGTGCCCAGAACAGCCAGCAAGGTGGCTACATAATCTGGTAGTTTGTTATGGTATGCAGCTGCAAGGACTCCCAGTGGCAGCCCAAACAAGATTCCAAAGAGTATGGCGTAGAAGCCAAGTTCCAGTGAGATAGGCAGGCGTTGCACGATCAGGTCGATGACAGGTAGATCACGTTGGGAATAGCTGACGCCCAAATCTCCTTGCAGCGCATTACCAACGTAGCGCACAAACTGCTCCCAGAGTGGCCTATCCAAGCCATAATAGGCTTCGATATTGCGCATGATCTCAGGTGGGAGGCTTTTTTCTGTGTCGAAAGGCCCCCCAGGGAGTGCCTTCAGTAGTAGAAAGACGAGGGCAGCGATCACGAGCAGCGACAGGGCACCGCTACCCAATCGCCGCACTAGGAAGTTCAGCATTGGCTTGGAATCATGGGTGGCCCATCAAGCGCCAGTAGCGGATCTGCTGTCCACCCAACGCCATGTGATACCAGTCTTTCAGCCGAGGATTGATCAGATACTTGGAAGTGTAGAAGTAGAGCGGAATGATTGCAGCCTCTTCTTCGTTGAGGATCTGCTCGGCTCGACGGTAGAGTTGGATGCGCTCACTCGGATCTGTCGAACCCATCGCTTTTTCGGTCAACTGTGCGTATTCGCTGTTTTGCCAACGAATGCGATTGGTGGACTTGGTTGGGTGGAATACTTCCATCAGCCAGTTGTTGGCGTCTGGATAGTCAGCGCACCAGCCAAAGCGGAATAGATGTGGGGCATCGGGTTGGGTGGTTGACTTCAGGTAGACTTTCCATTCCTGGTTTTCGATTCTGATGTTGATTCCAAGGTTGCGCTTGAGCATAGCTTGCACAGCCTGAGCGATCTTGGCGTGGTTTTCCGAGGTGTTATGCATGTAAGTGATGGTGGGGAATCCTTCACCATCTGGATAACCAGCTTCTGCAAGCCAAAGACGGGCTTGCTCGGGATCATAGCTAATTCCAATACCTTCCTTCGGATCTACGGACCCAAAGATTGGAGGCCGAGTGAAAGTCGTTGCTGGTTCTTCTCCACCCTTGGTGATTCGTTCCACCAAGGTCTTACGGTCGATGGCTGCAGAAAGCGCCTTGCGGACCAGTGGTTTGTTGGTCGGTTCCCGTTCGTTGTTCACTCCCAGGTAGTAGGTGCAGAGATCTGGTTGAGCAGAATATCGGTCTGCATACTCTTTGCGCACGCGGTCAATCTCTGGGACAGGAATCGAGAGGAAAGTGCCTCCAATGATGTCAAGTTCTCCGTTCTCAAACATCGCTAGGCCAGTGGAGGATTCGGGAATGATATAGTAATTCACCTCCTCAATCTGAGCAGATTGCTGGGTGACCGAGTCCTTGTAATCAGGATTGCGCTTGAGGATCAACTGATTGCCTTTTTCCCAGGTAGCTAGCCGGTAAGAGCCGTTTGTCAGGATGTGCTCAGGTTCTGTCCAAGCGGTACCAAAGGCTTCAATGGAGCGTCGAGGCAGTGGACGATAAGTCCAGAGGCCTGCCATCGCTGGGAAAAATCCAGCGGGTTGTGTAAGCCGAAATTCGACCATGTAGTCATCCACTGCACGGACTCCGAGGTTGTTGAAGTCCTTGCTTTCCCCCTTATTGATTGCTTCTGCCCCTTCCAGAATATAGAGGGCATAGGCGTAGGGTGAAGCCGTCTCCGGGTTGATGTTGCGATGAATCGCATATTCAATGTCATGGGCTGTGACTGGAACCCCATCACTCCAGAAGACATCCTTGCGCATCTCGAAGGTATAGGTGCGACTGTCCGCACTGGCTGACCATTTTGTGGCCAACTCGGGAATCACCTCATAGGTCTTTGGATCGTAGTCGGTCAGGCCGAGAAAGAGTTGTTCAATGACCTCAATGGAAGAGGAATCCTGGGCCAACCCTGGGTCCAGAGTTGGGATGGCACTCATTTGAGGCAAGCGCAGAGTTTTTGTGATGTCCTGGGCGATGACAGCAGGAGCAGAGAGCAGCAACAGCCCACCAAGCAGGCAAAGAGTTCGACGAACAGCAGCAAGCAGCATGGGAACCTCCACTAGAATCGTGATGATTAGGATGAGGAACAGAGCCACAAAGGTACCCATCATGGTTCTGGAAAACAAGTCTGACAACATAAGAAAGGCACCAATGGGACAACATTTATTCAATCTTTCAAGGAGATAGACTGATGGACCTGCCACTAAAGCGAGGTGCCACTTTTTCTTTATTGGAAGGACCAGAAACTGGGCGATTACTCCTGATGATTCATGGCGCCACAGTGCCTCACTGGGAGTTTGACCGGACTCGTACCTCATTTGCACAAGGCCAACTGGCAAACACTCCGTATGGATCTCTATGGTCATGGTCGTTCTGCTCGTCTTGAGAGAGGCTATACAATCTCATTGTTTACGGAGCAAATCTGGGAAGTACTATCCTACTTGAGAACCAAGACAGGTATCTCCGTACTAGGCCATTCTCTAGGGGCGGTGATTGCTGGGAATCTTGTTCAACAACATCCCAAACTTTTCTGACATTTGGTACTGGTTGCGCCAGCGCTGGACTTCACTTCAAAGCAGTGGTGGAGTCGAGTACTACAAGTGCCTGGTTTAGGAGAGTGGATGATGAGCAAGGTAGTGATCTCCCAACTCCGGAAACGTCGTCAGCGCAGATACAGCGCTATTGGAGTAGAGTCCTTTATTCCTCACTTTGAAGAACAATTGGCTTACCCTGGTTTCGATAGGGCGCTGCTATCGATGTTTCGTTGTGGCACACTCGCAGACCAAGGAATGGTCTATGGGAATTGTGGTTCTCTCACTAAGGATGTAGCCAAGCTCTTGCTCTGGGGTGAGGAAGATCACGTTGTGTCGAGGCAAGATGTTGAGCAGATCAGCGCTCTGATTGGTCCTCATCAAATGGAAATAATGCCGGGTGCGGAGCACAATCTATTCATTCCCCATCCTGAGCAGGTCGCTGCCAAACTGCTGAGCTTTTTAGAAGGCACACCAACCATGTCACAAACGGGCTTAAAAGATAGCTAAGAAGCCAAGGCCTGTACCCTCTGCTCTAACATTTCCTCGTGCAGGGAAAGTTCATCCTGATAAGGCAGCGGAATTCGCTGGATTTCCAACCTTCGATTGGGATGTACGATCACGATGTGATTGTTCTCAACTTGGGTCCAGATCTCCTCGTTTTGAGTCAGGGGTTCTGAGGCAACAACGAGGGCATTTTGGCTGTTATCTCGGCTTAGCCCAAACTCACAACATCCCCCCTGCCGGATGTCTAGCGATCCCTTGATGCAAAATAGTGAAGCGGTCCTTGCTCCACACCGTGTGACGAAGCGTTTAACGACTGTTGTCTGACCTTTGGTAACTGAATCAAAGTTGAGGATATTTGAATTCAGGGTTGCTAACCATTGAAAAGAGAGCAGTTCTGCTGATTTCTAACACTCTCAGAATAAGTTTGTGTGAAACTGGAAACCACTTGTTGAGATAACTGAAAAATTATGATTTATGAAAAATGTTATATTAAATCAAAATAAGTTGCTTCTGAGAATCTAGCGAACTTCAAAGTACCATTAGGATCGAAAGTAAAACCCAGATTCTGCAAGAAAAATCCTTATTCAGTTTCATGAGAAATGGAGTGCCCATTTGACTTTGCCAAAGCACCGTCGCAAGGTGACGTGGTCTTCAAATTGACCCCTACCAAAATGAATATTTAATTTTTTGTTGAACTCACGATTAGGAACGTTTCATGTCTTTGTTGCCCATCACAATTGAACAGACCAATCAAATTCTCGAGGCTTTGCCCGAGGATCATCAGCTTCATCTCTTTGCTCGTCATTATTGCCAGAACCTATCCCAGGTCCTGTGGCAGCGCTTCAGCGTGCGTGAGTGGTGTGTATTCCTACAAGAGCGTTATCAGAACTTTTTGGTGGCTACGAAGCAGGAAGGGTTGATTCTAGTTGGGAAGGGAGAGGAGCGAGCGACAGGTCGAATTGTGGTCGAAGTGCTCAAGCCCGATATGCAGTATCAATTGTTGACCCTGCTGGAGTTGCTGCGCGATTTGGACTTGCGTATCAAGCTGACCATTCACCCAGTCTTGCCCCTTCACCAGGAGGAGGGAGCGTGGCAAATTCTTGCAGATGATCAGCAGTGCGAGAAGCTCTTCGACATGATTTATCTGGAAATAGAAGATACCGCCAACGAGGAGCAATTGTCTCAATTATGCCAGCGCCTACCAGCCCACATTGACGCCTTGCACAGTGTGCGAGAAGACCTTGCTAAACTGCAGCAGATCCGCCCAAGATTGACGCAGTTGCTGCAGAACAGCAACCAGTCTGCTGCAGAAGGACGTGAGGCCTGGATTCAGTTGTTGGAGTGGTTGCACGAAGACAACTTCTCACTCTTCGGTTTTGCTGCCTATCATCACACGAGTCAGGGAGTGCAGCTGGAAGGGGACTCCAGCCTTGGTCTACTGCATGATTATCAAGCTTGGAAAGCGGATTCCTTGCGAGAGACGCTACAAGCCTTGCTGTGGCAGGAACGGGAAGCTTCAGAATCTTTCATCATGGAAAGTCTGCGCTTTGCTTCCCCATTGCAGCGTTTCGAAAACCTGTTGCTGCTGCGCCTCAAGTTCCCAGAAGCCGAGGGTTGGCGTGAGGAAATTCTCGTTGGCTTGTTGCGCAAGACCTCCTTGCAGGCACGCAATCTCGAAACCCCACTGATCCGTGAAAAGATGCAGGCTGTCTTTGAAGCTCGCCAGATGAGACCCTATAGTTACAACTACAATGAGGCAATCCGTATTCTCAGTGGAATGCCCAAGTTCGCCCTTTTCCGTGCCCCTACTGCAGAATTGCTCCAAATCATTGACACCCTGCTCTTCATTGACGATCCAAGCCGGATTCACTGCTTTCAGGTTGGTCAGCAATATGTCCGCAAGGGTGCCTCTCCCGCTTTGCATCTACTCGTAGTCTTGCCAAATTTGCTCTACACCCCAGCAAATGTATTGGAGATTTTGGAGTTCCTGCGGAGTGAAGTGCCTCATCAATCCAGTGAATATGTGCAGGCGTACGGCGAAGAAAAAAGCCGTGTTCATGTCTACTTCGAGTTATCGAACGGCAACTGGACTCCGAACCTGGCAGCCTTGGAAAACGAACTAATTCGTCGACTGAAGCCTTGGGAAGAACAGTTGCGTGATGCTCTATCCGTTTCTGTCCCGGGTCCGCAGGGCCTAGAAATCTTTGAGCGCTACTTGCCCCGTCTACCCAAGCAGTACAAGGTGAGAGTTACCCCTGAAATGGGGGCTCAGGACTTGTTTGAGATCGAGCGGCTGAAACCAGATTCAGGAGTTCACTTCACGCTCAAGGAATTTCAACTGGCCAATGCTTTAGAAGAACCCGTCTCCTTGTTGACGCTCTACAGCCGTAGCCGGACACACCTGATCAAGGTGATGCCGGTTCTACTGAATGCGGGTCTTTATGTAGTAGATCAACTGACAACGCGAGTTGGCACTCCCCAGGGAGAAAATCTGGGCTTTATCCAGACCTTCCGTGTAACCCACCAAGACGGTAGCCAAATTGAAGAGAATGTCTATCAGCAGAAATTATGTGAGCTACTCGGAGCTGTATTCGCTCAGCGTAGTGAAAATGATCCACTCAATGCGTTGGTGTTGGCTGCCAACCTGGATTGGCGAGAGATCAACGTATTGCAGGCCTACCGCAATCTGTATCTACAACTTGGTGGCAATATCAGCCGTAACGTGGTCAACCAAGCTCTGCTAAAGTATCCATCAATTAGCCGGAATTTCTGTGAAATCTTCCGAATGCTCTTTGCACCTGATTCACGTTACGGTGATCCAAGTCATCGTCGGGAGGTGCTCTTGCCACAGATTCGGCAGCACTATCTGGATACTTTGCATCCGGTTCAGGAAATCAACCACGACCTAGCCTTTCGGCATCTACTGAGTCTGCTGGAAGCCACCCTGCGAACGAACTTCTTTCAGAATACAGGTCGACACAACACCCTGCTGGCGCTCAAAATCGCTTCAGGTCAGGTCGAGCAAATGCCCATTCCTACACCTTATCGAGAGATTTATGTCCACGATGTCAACCTTGAAGGAACACATCTACGATTTGGACCAGTGGCTCGTGGTGGCTTACGCTGGTCGGATCGGCCAGAAGACTTCCGCACAGAAGTATTGGGATTGGTCAAAACCCAGCAGACTAAGAACGTGGTGATTGTTCCAGTTGGTTCCAAGGGAGGCTTTGTCATTAAGCAGTTGCCAATTAGTCGAGAAGAAGCACAGGCTGTGGCCAAGGAGCAGTATCAACGCTTTATTCACGGACTGTTGTCGGTAACAGATAATCGGGATGTGGATGGACAGGTGCGCCCTCCGAAGCAAACGATCTGCTATGACGATTCTGATCCCTATCTCGTTGTGGCAGCGGATAAGGGGACTGCAACGTTCTCTGATCTGGCCAACTCGGTTTCTGAAAAGACTGGATTCTGGCTAGGTGATGCCTTCGCTTCGGGGGGGAGCCATGGTTATGATCACAAGGTTGTTGGAATCACAGCAAGGGGAGCTTGGGAATGCGTCCGTCTGCACTTCTTGGAGCGAGATCATGACATCCAGCAAGAGCTGACCACCGTGATTGGAATCGGTGATATGAGTGGAGATGTGTTTGGCAATGGGATGTTGCTCAGCAAGGCCTTACAACTAAAGGCTGCCTTCAACCATCAGCATATTTTCCTCGATCCTACTCCAGACCCCGGGACAAGTTGGCAGGAGCGTAAACGCTTATTTGAGCTGCCTCGCTCTACTTGGCGGGATTATACATCTGACCAGATCAGTGAAGGTGGTGGAGTATTTGATCGGCGTGCCAAGGAGGTTCAGCTGTCTTTGCCTGTTCGTGAGATGCTGAGAGTCGAACGAGAGGTGATGACAGGTGAGGAACTCGTACAGACCATCCTGCGAATGCCCGCAGATCTTTGCTGGTTCGGTGGGATTGGGACATATGTGAAGGCTAGTCCACAAAACCATCTGCAGGTTGGTGATCGAGCAAATGACTTAGTGCGGATCAATGCAGAAGAGTTACAGGTACGGGTGATTGGTGAGGGAGCAAATCTTGGTTTGACCCAGTCTGCACGGATCTCCTTTCATCAGCAGGGTGGGGCATTGAACACGGACGCGATCGATAATTCGGCTGGTGTCAACATGTCGGACTATGAGGTCAACCTAAAAATTCTGCTGCAGTTATTATTGCGTGAGAGAGCGGTGGCCAATGTGGAGGAACGTAACCAACTACTGGAAAATGCTACTGAGGAGGTTGCTGAATTGGTATTGGCGAATAATAGGGGTCAACATCGCTTGATCTCCATGGATCAGCTTCGGTCTCGCCATGATTTCCGGGCATATCGCCAGTTGATTCACCTGCTGATTGAACGAGGAATGAACGCCCGCAGCGAATACATTCCAGACGTAAGACAACTGGATCAACTAGAGCAAAGCGGAGAGGGTCTGCCACGTCCGGTTTTGGCTGTCCTGCAGGCCTATGTCAAAATGTACCTCTATGATGAGTTGTTGGCGTCTTCACTAATTCCTGAATTCACAGGCGATGAGACTTCAGTGCTTCATGATGAACTCTACTTGGGATACTTGCCGGGTTCCTTTAGAGATCGATTCCCTAAGGAAGTCTTGCAGCGTCATCCTCTACGACAAGAGATCATCGCCACTGTGCTGACCAATCGTTTGATCAACCACGCTGGCTGTACGTTTTTCTTTAATTTGCAGTCAAGCAGTGGATATGATCTGACCACATTGGTGGAGGGATATCTTGCCTTGGAAGCCAGCCTCGAGCTACCAACTTTGCGAGCACAATTGCTGGAGGCGTCAGTCTTGGAAGCCGTGCGGTATGAGGCATTCTTAGCGGTGGAACAAACACTAGGGTTGTTACTGGAGAACTTAGTGCGGACCAACTCGGCCCCAACCTTGTCCAAAATACAAATCTTAGCAGAATTGTTCAAGGAACTATGCTCTTTGCGAGGGGATAATCCGGAGAGCTTAGAGAAGTGGAAAAAAGTAGGCTTTACTCCTGAGTTGGCCCAAACCCTAAGTGGATTCGAACAGTTGCGTTCTGCACCAGCGATTCTACAACTGCGGCAAGAGACGAAAATACCAATTGCCCAAGCCCAGGAGAACGTGCGTGGGCTGAACGGTTTGCTCCAGCTAGATTGGTTGGAGCAGGCACTGGAACAGCTATCCCTGACTAATCAGTGGGAGCAACTCCAACAGGAATTACTACTGCAGAGTATTCAAGCACAGCAGCTTCGGCTATTACGCTTGCTGTACCATTCTGTACATTCTTCTAACACTCCATTCTCCGGAGAGGTGTTACCGGAGAAAAATATAGAAGAACCGGTCAGAGAATCTTTGAGGCAGATCAACCACAAAGCTTTAGGAGCGTATTTGGAAGTGATTGAGCAATTCCAGCAAGTGGGAATCCCTGATTTAATCATGCTGACTGTGGCAGTCCAGCGGCTACAAGCGATTAGTTAGTGATAAAGATTTGCAAGTCACTGGCAGACGTTCCAGGAAAAATAAATCAATAAATCTATTTTTCCAATAGCTTTTACATTGCAAAAGAGAAAAAGTGGTCTGCCTCCATCAAGATATCTCTTTTAGGATTGTCACCCTTCCGCTGAAAAGTGAAGGGACGGCGTTGGAGCTTAAGGGTTGTTTAGCTTATGGATGAGCAGTTTCAAAGAAACTTCCAACATGTTTTTTGATTTGCTGTAGCAAAGTGTTTTACGATGGAGCCTGGCTAGATAATG
>NYTS01000106.1 GCA_002683655.1 Deltaproteobacteria bacterium | reverse complement strand
TGGAATTGGGGAGATTGAGAATCTCTGGATCATTTGGAAATTTGTAGGTGTGCAACATCTCAATGGGTTTTCCTCCATAGAAAAGAGCAGCAAAGGAGATAACTCGATAGAGCACAACCTTGGCCTGCTTCTGATGGGCTTCCCGCACAAGTTCGACCAATGGAGTTTGGATATAACTCTGGATCATCGGCACCTGATAGCGCCAGAGACCTTGAACACAAAAAATCATGCTTAGTCCAACTACTCCGAGCCCATACCAGAAACGTTGGCGCCAGAGCAATAGGGTTCCCAGTAACATGGTCAACAGCATTCCGCCACTGGTCCAATAGATACCGCTCGACCATTCCAGTTCAAACTCAGGGCTGACCTCAGCCAAGTACCTCTCTGCCAAAAAAGGCACTGCACAAAGCCCCACAGCCAGCAGCACTCCCCAGAGTCCAAGGACAAAGCAAGACCAGCGAGGCAATTCAAACTTACGGTCATGCAGTTGAAGGGAAATTAGGAGCGTCAGGGGAAGATACATCGAGGCTGAATAGTGAGGTAGCTTCGTGCTGACCAGAGAAAACAAAACTAGCACAAAGAGAATCCAGACCACGGAAAGACGTACTAGCGGTCGCACATGTACTTCTTCTGATTTCCACAGACGTCTTGGCTGAAGAAACAGGAAGGGGGTCCAGGGGAATAGTCCAATCAAAGCAACCAACCAATGGTAGAAGAAGGGCCCCTCATGACCTTCCAACGGACGGCTGAAGAGGCTCAACTGGAACCAAATGAAGCCCTGAAGAAACTCTGTTCCATAAAAGATCCAGTTGAGCAAATACCAGGAGAGAGCAATACCAAGTGAGGTGAGCCCACAACTGAAGAAATGTATGAGTGGAACTGTCCGACGAGGAGCCACCAGAAGCTTGTAGCCTGCAAAAGCAATCAACGGAATAACTCCCCCCAAAGGTCCCTTGGTCAGTACCGCAATCCCCATGCAGAGACTGGCAATCAATAGAGAAAGTCGATGTTGTGGGGTTCTTGTTCCAGACTGCTGACACCACCCCTCATATTGGCGGTCGTAGCGATAAAGAAAACAGACCGCGATTGCAATGAAGGCGTTGAAGGTGTGGTCGATGACTGCACTACGAGCGAAGACTCCCGGGAGTAGTGATGTCAGATAGACCAGTGACCAGATGGTCCCAAGATACTGATCCCGAATGCGTCGACCCACTTCGAAGCAGAAGATCACCATCACCAGACCAGCCAATACTGATGGAAAACGAGCCGCAAACTCGTTAATTCCCCAAAGATGATAAGAGGCCACCTGCTCCCAGAAAAAGAAAGGAGGTTTTTCCGCGAAGGGATAGTCGTTGATGTAGATATTCAGATAGTTGTTCCGCTCCACCATCTGTCGGCTGGCTTCTGCGTAGATGTTCTCATCCCAGTCCACCAATGGGGTTTCACCAAGCCCGGGCAGGAGCATGACAATCCCAAAATAGAGCAGGACCAGTTTGAGTCGGATCGGGTTTTGTAGAAAGCGCGGCAGGGCGTCCATGCCTCCGTTCAGATGCAGGGGGAAAGACCACACTCAGGTGGCCTTTCCAGGGATGGGTAAGTGATATTCTTCGGGGTGCCTTCATTCAAGTCCTGTACCCGCCACTAACTAGCGGAGAAAGGCGTTCACTGGTCACCGTTGGGTAGTTGAAAGTACAGCTCACGCACTTGGCGTAGGTGTTCACCCATGACAGCTTTTGCAAGTGGTGCGTCACGCTGCTCCAAGGCCGAAAGTAAACGGCGATGATCATTCAGAAAGGTTTCAGACATTCCAGCGCCCCAGGCTTTCTCCTGAAGACGCCGCCACATGGGCGAGTGCTGCATCTGATTCCAGAGGTACTCGGTCATTGCAACCATCGCACGATTGCCCGTTGCTTCTGCAATCAACAAGTGAAAGCGACGATCTCCGTTGGCACCAGCCATATCTTCCGCTTCCATCTCTCGAATGGTCTGCTCGAGTTCCTCCAGCAAGTCAGCGGGCATTCGCTGGGCAGCCAATTCTGCGTTGTTGCGCTCCAGTTCAAAGCGAGCCTCAATCAATTCAGAAGGACTTGGTCCAGCAGTCGCCTGGCTACCTGGGAGTGGTCCCTCTTCCGTACGGTCAGAAATCACGAAGATACCAGCCCCTACACGCACCTCAACCAAACCAGCTAACTCTAGGGCAATCATCGCTTCACGCACGGTGGGCCGACTCACTCCAAGCTGCTTTGCCAGATCACGCTCCGGTGGTAATCGGCTACCCACCGTGAACTCTCCAGAGCGAATCAATGCGCCTAGTTGGCGAGCCACCTGTTCAAATAAACGCTGCGACTGTACAAGCTTCAGGGGCATTCAGGTCCTTCAGATGATATTGTAAATTGGTCAGGCCATTTTTTCATTTGATAGTACAACTTTTCCTTACTAAATTTTTGGTTTTGTCCAACAAAAGAGTGATTTGGTAAAATGTTTTCGCAATTGGTCAGGCCCCTTTTTCGTTTGACAACCCGAACACAGCATCCCAAGATAGGGAGCTTTAGACCAATAATCAACCACCTTTGCACGCAGGGAAAGCCATGGCATTCGCACCACGTATTCGGGAAGAGCTAACGCAGATTTGTGGTAGCAAGTGGATTAAGGATGACGAGGTCACACTCTACACCTACCGCAGCGACGGACTGACACTTTACACAAAGTTGCCAATGGGCATCGTCTATCCGGCTAATTCAGAGGAATTGGTTCGAGTCGTCAAAGTCTTGCATCGCGAGAAACTGACCTTCCTGGCAAGAGGAGCCGGCACCGGCCTTTCTGGAGGAGCTGTGCCTCAAGAAGATACCGTCATCATCGAAATGGATCGACTCAAAGAAATTCATGATATTGATTACATCAACCGAATCATCACAGTGGGGCCAGGTGTGGTCAATCTGCGTATCTCTGAAAAGGTACGCCCAAACGGCTATCATTTTGTTCCAGACCCATCCTCACAGAAAGCCTGCACCATCGGCGGCAACGTCGCTGAAAACTCTGGCGGCCCACACGCTCTGAAGTACGGAGTGACCGTCAACCACGTTCTCGGCATGGAGGTGGTGTTGCCTGATGGTGAACTGATTCAGGTCGGTGGAGATTTTCATAATCAGCCCGGTCCAGACTTGCTCGGACTAATCAACGGTTCAGAGGGCACCTTCGGCATTGTGACCAAGGTAGTCTGTAGACTGACACCAAATCCAGAGAAAGCGGTAACTCTATTAGGGATTTTCGATTCCGTCCGTTGCGCCTGTGATGCTGTCTCGGCAGTGATTCGGAGTGGAACCATACCAGCAGCTCTGGAGTTGATTGACAAGACCGTGATTTATGCGGTGGAACAGACCCTCAAACCCGGTTTTCCTCAAGATGCTGAGGCTGTACTAATCGTTGAACTGGAAGATTTAACCGACGGAATCGGCAACGATGCTGCGAAAGTGGAAGAATTGTTGATGCAAAACGGAGCTCAGAAGGTTGAGCGGGCCAAGGATGATGCTGAACGTGCGAGAATCTGGCGCGCACGCAAAGAGAGTTTCGGAGCAATTGGGTGCATTTCCCCAAGCTACTATGTGCAGGATGGTGTAATTCCTCGCAGTAAGCTACCCGAAGTCATTGAGCAGATTGAGGCAATTGGCAAGAAGTACAACCTGACAATAGCCAACGTCTTCCACGCAGGTGATGGCAATCTACATCCGCTGATTCTTTACAACTACAAGGATGCAGACGAAGTGGAGCGCACTCATCATGCTGGAGAAGAGATCCTCAAGGTTTGTCTGTCTTGTGGCGGGGCTCTCTCTGGAGAACACGGAATTGGTCTGGAAAAGCTCAAGTTGATGACCGATCTCTACAGCGAAAATGACCTAGAGAACATGAATTGGGTGAGGGGGTGCTTCAACCCTGAAAGCTTGCTCAATCCCTCCAAGGCCATTCCCACTCCGAGTCGCTGCGGTGAATCCAAACGGCCAGTGCACATTTCTGACGATGTAGCCGCATCCAAAATGGTAACCCGCAAATCCGGAGTGGCCGTATGACAACCTTTACCCCTGCCTCGATTGAAGAAGCCCAAACATGGCTTCAGCAAAGATTAGAGCAACCCAAACCCTTTCAAATTCGTGGCAACCAAACCCACTTCCAAGCCAAAGCGATCCCTTCGTCTGTCGAAAGTGAGGATGTGCTCTCACTCAGCAAGCTAACAGCAACCAACTTCTTTGATCCTGATGACATGGTCGTTGGTGTCGAGGCTGGAATGAACATCTCCAAATTGCAGGAAATCCTGGCTGAAAAGAAAATGGTCCTGCCAGTTAACCCCTGGTTCGGCAACTCCACACTTGGTGGCTTGCTGGCCTGTAACGATATTGGGCCAAATCGGCTGATGATGGGTGGTCTGCGCGACTGCATTATTGGGATCGAATACCTCAACGGCCGCGCAGAGCGTGTTCATGCTGGAGGCAAGGTAGTTAAGAATGTCACAGGCTATGACCTCTGTCGAATGATGCTGGGTAGCTTGGGTGGCCTGGGTGTAATCACTGCTGCTAACCTCAAAGTTATTCCCCAGCCTGTTGAGCCACACGGTCTTTACAGTCGTTTTCGTGACACTTCCTGGTTGTTGGGAGTTGCTGCCTTGCAGGAAGCACGGTTACCCATCGACTGGATTCAGGCTCTGGCACCAGCCACCACCGGAGAACCAGACTGGATTCTGGGTATTGGCATCTCGGGTAATCCAGAACGACAGGCACGTCTAGAAAAAGAGCTCCAGAGCCTCTTCCAAAACCAACTGAAATCCATCACCGATGGCAAAACCAACCGCAGCCTGGGCTATCTTCCAGGTACAGATCGCTATACTGGTTGGCTAGAAGGATTGCGGAAGAAGTGGAAGTTGCTGCCCAACTATCTACATGTGATGGTTCTGTTGAACACTCGCGATGCGCTACAACCAATCCGGCTGGAAGCCTTGCAACATAGCGATTTGCATCAGGTCATTCATCCTATCGGAGCTGACCTACACTTTCTGCTGGATGTTGAAGACCCAAATGAACAACTGGATTTCCTGCAAGAGCTCAAGAATCGTTTCCGGCGTACAGATGCGAAGATGGTCTTTGGCAACGCACACCCTGATCTAAGCTTGCAAGATCTTGGTGAATTTGGACGCTCCACAGCCTATAGCTTCACTCAGCGACTACAACGACATCTGGATCCAGCTGGTGTCTTCCACGCACCCTTTTATCAACTTCCGCAAGCCATGAATGCCTCATGACCACCACGACCATTCAAAAGCCTCTGGGCAATTCTGGTCAGACTATCCAGCAGCTGCTTCGAGGAACCAACTTCGATAACATCCTGACCTGTGTTCACTGCGGTTTGTGTCTGGACAACTGCCCGACCTATCGTGAATTACATGATGAGAAAGAGTCCCCTCGCGGGCGACTCTACCTGATGCGTGGCCTGTACGATGGGGAACTGGACCTAACAGAAGAAATCAAGGGATCCCTGGATCGCTGTCTGGGTTGCCGTGCCTGTGAGACGGCTTGTCCTTCAGGAGTACCATACGGAGAGCTACTGGAGAAAGCCCGAGGTGTAATCCATGAAACCTCTTCACAGGGTGTGATTGAGCAGACTCTACGAACTGTTTTGCTCAAGGGGCTCTTCCGTTCTACCTTTCTACTTTCCACAGCCAGTAAGCTTCTCAAGCTCTATGCGCTGACCGGACTACCCAAGCTGATCACCAATACGGCTTTGGGCAAGATCCTACCCAAGTCCTTCGTTTTCCAGCAGCATCTGCTTCCTGACTGCTCCGGACGCTCCTTCAAACAACAGCACGCCCACGACGATCTACAAGCCGTAGCAGGAACCAAGTCACTGGGTAGGGTAGGGCTCTTCACCGGATGTGTAATGGATGTCTCCGAGGCTGCGGTGCACGAATCCACTGTGCATCTGCTGCGTGCCATTGGCTACGACGTCGTTGTTCCAGAAAAGCAAGGTTGCTGTGGGGCACTGCATGTTCACAGCGGAGATCGCATCACCGCAAGAGAGCTTGCAGAAACCAACCGTCAGGCCTTTGCCGAGAACAACTTTGATCTGGTCGTTACCAACGCAGCTGGATGTAGCGCTCAACTCAAGGACTATCATCATCTATTCCCGAAGAGTGATCCTGGGCACAACAAGGATTGGAAGGGCCTGAGCAGTAAGATGGTTGACATTCTTGAACTACTTTCCCGGCACCCTGAAGAAGTTACCCAACTCTCCTGGCGACAAGACGAAGACGTCCTACTTTACGATGCTCCATGCCACCTGATGCACGCTCAGAAGATCGACACCAACCCACGTCAACTGGTCAATAGTCTACCTGGAGTGAAACTCGTGCCATTGACGGAGTCCAACTGGTGTTGTGGTTCTGCAGGCATCTACAATTTACTTCAGCCCGAGTTGGCTGGAGACATACTCCAGCGCAAGATTGACTCAGTCCGTGAAACCCTAGCGGCTAATCCCAAAGCGACTACCCTGGTCACTGGAAATCCTGGCTGCCTCTACCAGATCCGAGCCGGTATTCGTGAAGCCCAGCTCCCCTTGCGAGTGATCCATCCTGCAGTCTATCTCACTGAACGTCTACAGGGCTAAATCCCTTCTGGGGGACAACTTTCCTTTGTCCCCCATCCGCTCTTATTCGACTGCCCTCTCGGCTGCCAAGTCCTCAAGAACCATGATTCTTCGCCTTGCAACTCCTGACCGACGTTCTCAACTTATCAAAGCTTTACCAAATCACTGATCAAACTAATCATGTGCATACGCCAACCTTAATTTGTGGTTATCATCCACCATGAACATCATCTGGAAAACAACTCGTACTCTGCTAGGCATCTTCTTTTTACTGATATTGGCGCTAGTTCTAACCCACGCATTACTACTTCGTCCCCGTGTAGATTTACAATTATTGGCCCCGGAAGAAAGCTTTGAATTACCTACATCAATGACATTCTTTCCGGATTCCACCACAGAATTTGTTGTCACTGAAAAAGCTGGACGGGTTAAATGGTTCACCGAGGGGGCCCTTCAGAGTAGTGGTATCATGCTTGACTTGACCGATGCAGTTTATTCCGCAGGTTGGGAAGAAGGGCTCCTCTCACTAGCTTTTGATCCTTACTATGTCAACAACCGCTATGCCTACGTATTTTATTCACTAGACAATCCCAAACGCTCTCGGCTATCTCGTTTTACAGTGAATTCAGATAATATAGTAGGCCGTTCGAGTGAGCTGACACTGCTGGAGATTCCTAAGACTTCCGACAGCCACAATGGTGGAATGCTTCAATTTGGTACTGATGGGTTCCTATATGTTTCCGTGGGTGATGGATATCGAGGTGATGATGCTCAAGATCTCAGTGACCTAAAAGGTAGTCTACTGCGATTAGACATACGTAACGCCAGTAACGAGGCTCCTTATAACATTCCGCCAGACAATCCTTTCGCTGATAACAGTGAAGGGATTCGGCCAGAAATCCTAGCATGGGGATTTCGTAATCCTTGGCGATTCAGTATTGATGAATTGACTGGGCACATTTTTGTTGGAGATGTCGGCGACAACCACCAAGAAGAAATCAGCCGTATTGAGGTAGGGAAAAACCACGGGTGGCCGATCGTGGAAGGTGATCAGTGTTATCCTCCAGGTACAGAAAATTGTGACAAGGAAAGCACTGTTTTGCCTATTGCTTCCTTCGAACACACCTTTATTCGTGCTGTAATTGGAGGTTATGTCTACCGAGGAGAAGATATTCCCTGGCTCCGTGGTCAGTATGTTTACGGTGACTACTTTCGTGGGCTCTTTCAACTGGATCCTACCGAACCAGGCATTCAGCATTTTCCTCAGGTTCTAGTCTACAAGCCCCGAATCCAGCATGGTGAAGAACTAGGAGAGGTGATGTTCTTCTCGTCACTGACGGAAGATGCAGTTGGTGAGTTGTACGCAACTAGTCTGAGTGGTGCTGTCTACAAACTTCAGCATTTGTCCCCCAGCAAAGAATTGAAGGGATTTTTCAGGGCTTTTGGAGACTTCCGTTAACTCTGCCACGAGTAGTAATTGATGCTTATACTGATTACAAAAATGTGGTCTTGGGTGGTGAGAGGTTCTTTCTTACTGACCTTGCTTTTGGGGGCTGGTGTGCTTTATGTCAGACTATTGGATGAAGACACGATCGGCAAATACCAGATTGACACGACTGCAGGGGCTGCTCTCTATCTCCAATACGATTGTCAGACTTGTCACGGTACAGATGGTCTAAACTCTCCCGTGGAAGGCTACCCACACCTTGCTAGACAACCAGCCTCCTACTTAATCAATCAAATGCTCGACATCAAGTACAAACGTCGCAGCAACGGCATGACCACCATCATGTGGCCCACGATCAATCGGGTCAGTGATTCTGAAATTCATCAGATTGGACAATACCTGGCAAGGATTCAATAAAGATAGGATAACAACACTGAGGGAAAATTTTTGGAATCAACAAGAAAAGAATATACCTAGCGGCTACTTCGTACAGAGGTCTTAAACTGGCTGATGATTTGATTTCGCTTGTGCAGCATCTGCTTGAGTTGGAGATTCTCTTGCTCCAGCATGGCAACCCTTGACTTCAGTTGACCAACCTCGCTCTCGTCATACTCCACTTCCACAACCGAATCTTCATACTGACGATCTGTCGGGAACAATTCGCCCTGCTCTTTCTCCTCAGGCGCTACCTGAAAAAAGGAAACCTCCTTGTCTAGATCATATACTTCTTGAGAATCATCATCTTTCTCCAGATCGTAGTAACGTAGATGATCGACCACCTGATCCTCCCTTCGATCCAACAGCAGCCAAATAAGCAGAGCAGGCATGGCGATGATCAAATAGAGCAGTAGCCCTGCAAAGATAGCGACAATCACGTTAATTTCGAGTTCTTCTCCACCAATCCCAGAGACAACCTTCTCCGACGAGCCAGAAAACTCAGTAAAGCCAAAATAAACACCGATCAAACACAATAAGGACCAAACGATCAGTAGCCATTTGGCAAAATTTCTCATGCCTTTGTATCCAGATTTTTGAAGGAAGAACGGTGGGGTTTTGAGAGATTGAACATACCAAGATGGAAGTACCGGTTCAAATGATTTCCAGTTTAAACCAAACTTCTATTGAGTGGTTGCTAGCGAGGATCTTGTGGCGCGATAAAGGGATTTGCATCAGGAAAAACCTCTCCCTGTTGTTAAGTTCAGTGCAGGTTATGCTTGGTTCCAAGCTCAGGCTCACTATCATCAACGACTGTGCAGATAACCCACTCAAGGGTCGTGATTCGCTGTTCTAGCTGCTTGATCTTGTGGTCCTGCACTTCTAGTAATGCTTGCAGTTCCCGGTTAGTTTTACCTTCCATTTACTCCCTTGGTGGTCAGTACTCTTATGAAGCACTATGGCGCATCCTTCTACGTAAATTGTGATTTATCTATCGTATATGCGGCACAATCTGGGCCACCAATCACACAAAACAAAAGATTTAAAAAAATTTGAATCTCACAACGCCCTAACCAAGAAACTCCAAACGGTTTATTTCCAGAAAAAACTCAACAACGCTGGCATTCTTGAAAGAAATTTTTTTCTGGTTGTCTCTTCGCAAACTGAAGTTCATTCTGGAAAATCATTTTTTCACAGCGGATTTCGCTACTCTTTCCGCAAAGTTCCAAATCATCTTAGCTACCAACAGTCCCGACAACTCTGCACACTACTACAACCCAACACCTCTTGCTCGCTCATGTTTTCTTGGTTTGAAGATCGTCTGAACCCATTTCCCAATGAAGAACCAACTCAGCCACCCCAAGGACTAGTAGCCTTCTGTTGGCACTACGCCAAGCCCGCAGGCTCCTGGTTATTCCTGATGTCGACCATCACCGCACTAATTTCCATTGGGGAGGTCTACCTGTTTGGATTTCTGGGCAACATCGTGGATTGGCTGGCAGCAAGTGGACAGGAAGGATTTCTGGAACGTGAGGGAGACAAGTTGATCTGGATGGGAGTTGTACTGCTGATCGGCCTGCCAACAATCGTCCTGTTGCAATCTCTGCTGATTCACCAGACGCTGCTTGGTAACTTCCCAATGATCGCCCGTTGGCAGATGCATCGCTACCTACTCCGGCAAAGCATGGGCTTCTTCGCTAATGAATTCGCTGGCCGAGTAGCCACCAAGGTAATGCAGACCTCGCTTTCCATTCGTGAAAGCGTAATGAAGCTGCTCGACGTCTTTGTCTACGTGAGTGTCTACTTCATTTCAATGATGGTACTGGTTGCTTCAGCAGACTGGGTACTGGCGTTACCGCTGCTGCTGTGGGTAATTGTTTACACCACACTCATTCGCTACTTCGTACCTAGGCTCAAGAAAGTCTCCAGTGACCAAGCAGACGCTCGTTCGCTAATGACCGGACGAGTTGTTGATAGCTACACAAACATCACCACGGTCAAGCTGTTCTCCCATGCAGGCAGGGAAGCCGCTTATGCCAGAGAGAGCATGGAAGGTTTTCTGGGAACCGTACATCAGCAGATGCGACTGGTGACCCAGTTTCAGTTTGTAGTTTACTTCAACAACGCCTTCCTGGTGTTTGCTGTATCTGCTCTAGCTATTTGGCTCTGGCTTGGATCTGCGGTGTCCGTTGGTTCAATTGCCATTTCGATTGCGCTGTGCCTGCGTATCAATGGGATGTCACAATGGATCATGTGGGAGGTCTCTGGCCTATTTGAAAACATCGGGGTCGTGCATGACGGCATGACGATGATGGTCAAGCCTCATGAAGTCGTAGATCAGCCGAAGGCCCAACCACTCGATGTGCCACGAGGGCAGATTGAGTTCGAACATATCGGCTTTCACTATGGAAAGGCCAGTGGCGTAATTGATGACTTCTCTCTGAAAATCACCTCTGGTGAAAAAATTGGTCTGGTAGGACGCTCCGGAGCCGGCAAGACTACACTGATGAACCTACTCCTGCGCTTCTATGACCTGGAACGAGGACGGATTTTGATTGATGAACAAGACATCGTCCAAATGACGCAGGAGAGTCTGCGTAGCCACATTGGTGTGGTCACTCAGGACACTTCGCTGCTGCACCGCTCCATTCGCGAAAACATCGCCTACTCAGCTCCCGAAACAACTGATGAGCAAGTGATCGAAGCTGCTCGCAAGGCCAATGCCTGGGACTTTATTCAAGAGCTGGAAGATTCAGGAGGTCGGAAAGGTCTGGATGCCCATGTCGGTGAGAGAGGCGTGAAGCTCTCTGGAGGACAGCGTCAACGGATTGCGCTCGCTCGAGTCTTTCTAAAAGATGCTCCAATTCTCGTACTGGATGAAGCAACCTCTGCGCTGGATTCAGAAGTAGAGGCCGCCATCCAGGAAAACTTATTTCAATTGATGGAGGGCAAAACCGTGATTGCTATTGCACATCGACTCTCCACGATCGCCCAACTGGACCGTTTGGTTGTGATTGATGCAGGCAACCTGATCGAGTCCGGTAGCCACAGCGAGCTGGTCCAGAATTCCCGTATCTACGCCGATCTCTGGGCTCGTCAATCTGGTGGGTTTTTAGCTCCGGAAGAATACGAAGAGAAAACCCAGGCAGCTTGAGGCATTTTATCTGGCTCTTCCAGTTAGTTTATGGACCCACTCACTTGCGAATTCGTCACTTCTCCGTTGATATTGTTTGATTGTCTCCGCTCTCTAGACTGGAGACCTCAACCAAGCTTAGCACATTCAATCCGCAGCGAATTTCAAACGAGGTAGTGAGGAAATGACAGCAGAGAAACAAACTGATCTGTACGTCTCTTGGGACGAATACCACAAAAAGATCGACGAGTTGGCCATCAAGGTTTATCAAGACGGATATGACTTCAGTCAGATCGTTTGTATTGCAAAGGGCGGATTGCGGGTAGGAGATATTTTTGCACGGTTATTCGACAAACCCCTCGCCATTCTTTCCGTGGAATCATATCGGGGTGATGGTGTGAAGAACGAGCAGGGTTCAATGACATTCTCCAGAGATCTCGCTCAAACCACCCCAAACCTTGGAAGCAGGGTGATCCTTGTGGATGATCTGGCAGACTCAGGCATCACTCTGGAAAAAAGCCTGAAGTGGTTGAATCATTTCTACGGATTCTATCTAGACGAAGTCCGCACCGCCGTGCTCTGGATGAAAGGGGTCTCACAGTACAAGCCAGACTATTACGTAGACTATCTTGAGGACTCTCCCTGGATTCATCAACCAATGGAAAAGTATGAGACGATGAGCGTGGCGGATTTGCTTTAAATCTTCCATCGCATACACTGGTAGTTCGGATAGACCAAGGTAAGATTGATCGAAAGTGACTGGAACCTAATAGAACTGCTGGCTAGCATCAAGTTTGTGGTTCCAGTTGCCCTACTAGGCAAAGTTATACTGACTCTCAGCGTTGTTGCTACTTAACCCCAAAGGCGCCTTATGTTCACAAAAAACATCCGATTACAGTATCAAAATCGTCTTATAAATAATAAATTTGTTACATATTTTGGGATCACAGCGAGTATTCTTTTACTGAGCTCTGCTGCTGCCTTCAGCAATCAAGATTCGCCAGACTTCAAATCGGACACATGTAGTCGGCTGGCAGGCTTTGCACGGATGGTGATGCAGACGCATCAGACAGGGGGTTCGTTGGGTGAGTTCAGGACCTCCTTGCAGGCGATGAAGGTAGCTAAGAGAGGAGAGAAAGCGATTTGGGAATCTCGTACAAAATCAATGGGTAACTCCGTAGTGGATGCAGCTCCCAACTACTATCAGAAATGGAAGGATCGCAGGAGAAACCCAGAGATTGCCGTTGCTTTTGGGCAGTTCATCCAACAGAGCTGCCTGGAGCGGTTTGTAGAGTAGCAGTTTGGAGGTCCCAGAAATTCCCAAATATTTCTTCGGAAATTGGGCCATTGTGATCACTCTAGGCAAGTAATTTCTTAGCCAATTGCCCTCCTGTTCAGAGCCAGGAACACATCAAAAGAGTTTGCTTCATTAGCCGGCCCTTCTGTCCTTTTGACTCGTCCGTCTGAATCTCTAAATAGGAGCTTGTTTAAGGATCGAATCGACTTCTTTTCTAGGTGCGGAGAAATTCTTGCCACGTCCTACTCCTTTCGTCTGCTGAGGTTAAAGAAAACGCCCTGCCCTACACACTCCATGCCGTTTTCTCAACAAACAACACAAGAAATTGCATTACACACAAACCACCCTGAGTGACAGGGTAATAGCTCCTGTTCTAGCTACCATCCTTATTCACACACCTCCATCTTCCCCACAAAAAATCGTACGACCTTGGTATCATGCTTTTGCCGGAAAATCCTTTTCCAAAAGGGCACCACCGAGTGTGATCAAAAAAGTTCATACCTTTAGGGAGTAAAGCTTATGGAGGCATCACTGATAGAAGTCTTGGTCATGTTTGTTGACTCACTCTTCAACAAGGACGGGGCTCGTGAGATCACCCTCGGAATTATAACTGACCTTATTCTAATCATTTTCGCCTTTCGGACCTATACTCCCGCTACCTGGAGAGAGATTCGTCAAAGAAAATCCTCGTGTGGTTGCTATACCTATCACCTCTATGTTTACGCAGGAAAAATTCTGGGCATCAATATGATCAGTGAATCGTATATCTATAGAAAGTGGTTTGCGCAATCTGACTGTACGGATGAGAGCCTTGAGATGACCGCAACTCACTGGAATAACGATGCACGAATGAAGTTTTCTCTGCTTGGTGGTTTGTTTTGGGAACAATACACCGTCAGATGGATTTGGAGTAATCGAGAATCCCTGAACTATTCACACTGGGATCATTATCACCAAAACGAGTTTCGATACCTGGACATCAAGGACTGAATGCAATGGCGAGTGTCATTCTCATGAAAACTCAGAAAATTGAGGCAGCACCCAGATTGTTGGGGCATCAGTCAGTTACCAATCTCTCTGGATATCTTAGAGCGGAGAATGAGGATGACTTGGGATTGGCGACGGGAATTTGGATTTAAATTGAGGCCCACATTCACTGATTGCCCAAAAACTTGTTTTCTTTCCAGAGTCCTCTTTCTACTCGTCCGTCTGGATAGGTCATTGTTCCCCGACCGTCTATTTTGCCGTACTTGTATTCCCCTACGTATTTCTGACCCGATGGATGGGTCAGAGTCCCCTGACCGTGCTCTTTACCGTTTTTGACATCCCCAACGTACTTTATGCCACTTGGCAAAGTGAACGTCCCTTTTCCGTCCGGTTTACCTTTTTTGAAGTCTCCCACGTATTTCAGGCCATCTGGACGAGTTAACATACCCTCACCATTCATCCAATCGTCCTGAAATTCTCCAGTGTATTTCTGACCTGATGGATGGGTCAATGTACCCTGACCATGCATCTCACCGCTCTTGAAGGAACCCGTGTATACCTGACCGTTTGGGAATGTCTTTGTGCCCTGACCATTGAATTTACCATTCTTGAAAGAGCCCTCGTACTTCAAGCCATCTGGATTAGCATAACTCCCTTCTCCATCAGGTAATCCATTCTTGAAGGAACCTACGTATTTTGCTCCACTTGGCAAAGTCAAAGTTCCCTCTCCATGCTCTTTGCCATCTTTGAAAGAACCTTCGTACTTCAAGCCGTCTGGCAAGGTCGAAATTCCTTGGCCGCTGAATCTACCATCCTTGAAAGAGCCCTCGTATTTCAAGCCATCTGGATCAGCATAACTCCCTACTCCGTTTGGCAATCCATTAAGGATTTCTCCAACATACTCATGGTCACTTTCTGAGTTTCTGCTTGTTTGCCAGCTGGCTGGATCGGACTCTTGCTCATTCTTAGTATTGTCCTCACCAATGTAGAGCGTTGCTGATGTGATTTTTGGTGGCTTTTGCTCCAATGGTTCTTTGCCGATGAACCTTCCGTCGCGCCAGAAGCCACTAAACACTCGTCCCTCGGGTAAAGTCATGGTCCCCTGGCCGTTCCTCTTGCCGTCCTTGAAAAGGCCTACGTATTCTACTCCGCTTGGAAATGTCTCGGTTCCCTGGCCATTCGGTAATCCATTGCTGACTTCTCCAACGTACTCATGGTCACTCACTAGATTTCTGCTTGTTTGCCAACTGGCCGGATCAGACTCTTGGCCACTCTTGCTATCATCATCACTGATGTAAAGGTTGACGGTTTTTGCCTGAGACTGCAGAGTTGCGTCATTGAAGACCAGCAACATAAGAAGGATGGTCAACAGGCTTTTTATTTTTCTCATCACAAGTCAGTGAAATGGTTTGTCCACCTCATTCTACTATTACCTTCAATTATCTGAAAAGAATCTATAACAAGACAGTTTTATATACATAAACAGATAATTTATCAGATTTTCTGAAGATCTCTCCACATCAATCAACAAATAGCATTGTCATAATGCGATTGTTCTATCACTTCAATCAGTACTGTGGTCAACGCTATTAGCAATACCGGCCATTTTATCTCAACTAATCTACTACAGACAGAACTCCTGCTGGGGCATCAGTCAATTGCCAACACATCAAGTTATCTGGGAGTGGAGAGTGAGGCAGCTTTGGAGTTGGCGCAGATGATTAAGTTGCGATAATCATTGACAATCTCTTTACCCAACAGGACTATGCCAAAACTCTACGAGTATCTGGGAATCAGTGTCTTCTTCTACTCCATCGCTACAGAAATTATCAACCAGAGGGTCAAATGAGCGAAGTGATCGAGCAAGCGATTGACCTGACAGAAGCTCAGTATCATCAGGGCTACCAGTTGACGCTTCAGTTCTCGGATGGTTCTGAACGGGTAGTTGACTTTGAGCCTTTCCTCAGAAGGTCAAAACATCCTCGGATTCAGAGCTATCTCAATCCAGATCGGTTCAAGCAATTTCAGATTGTAGATGGGAACTTGAACTGGAATGATTTTGAACTCTGCTTTCCTCTGATGGATTTATACACGGGGAAGATCTGAGTTTCAGAACCTGTTCAAAAATCCCCGCTAGCCCATTTACTATCTACTCTAGAGCGATTTGACTTTATGCACTGATAATAATTCAAACTTTTTTCGTTAAATTAAGATCTAAGTAATTAAACAACTAATATGAAAACCATTTTTAAATTATGCATCCTGTTATTCATGCTGTCTTGTAGTAAAGGAGATATGTCATCACAAGACGAGTCAACAGGATATAATATGCTATTGATTGGGAATAGTTTTTTTAAACCATATGCAGATCATCTCAGCAATCTAGCAACTGAAGCAAATCTTAATAAACACAGCAGTATTGTTGTCAAAAGAGGTGGAGAACTTGGAAGACCAATTAATTTTTGGAACGATTCAACTAGTGAGGAACACCAACTGATTAAATCCACATTGGATCAAGGCAACATTGAAGTTTTTGGTATGGTGTCTGGTTATGATTCTGAAAATCCAACTGAGGGTCACAGTGCATGGATACGATATGCATTACAAAAGAATCCAAATATTATAATTTTCATCGCTATTGGTTCATTTGACTTTCCAAATGGAGATTCAAACAGTACACGACCAGACTGGAAAACGTTCGCATTCGACAATGGCTTCAATTCTATTCATGAATTTTATAATTATTATATAAACGAGATTATACACAAAAAAATCGTGGATGAATTGAGAGTAGAATTCCCGTCTACAAAAATCTTTACCATCCCAACGGGATGGGCTGCTAAAAATTTAGCTCAAATGAAACTTGATAATGAATTATTGGATGACATTGAGATGTTTGGACCAAAATCAAGTTCAATATTCACAGATGAAAAAGGCCACCAGGGACAGATTGTTATCGAAGCTGGAACAATGATTTGGTTAAACAGTATTTATAAGACTGGTTTATCTTTATTCAACTATAACACAGGCTTTACTACAAACCTTAATACAATCGCTCAAGAGATTATAGATGTACATGATGATAATTATAAACAGTAATTATTAGTGGTCGCATTTTTACTCCAGAGATTAAGTCTATCTTGTTGGCAACCAATGTTTAATAAAGGAGTAAAAATAAAAAAGAAGTCAAAAATGACCTCTTGTCTATGATGGCTCTCCCTATTCTTCAAAGTTGCAGCATTGTAAATTTAGATATTTTGCAAATATACCCTTTTTAATACGGAAACACCAATGCTAGTGGTCAGGATCTCTTCGTAGTCAAGTACAACAGCAATGGAATCCGGCAATGGACTCAGCAACTTGACTCTTCTGGTAACGATTATTGTAACAGCATCACCAGTGACTCCAGTGGCAATGTCTATGTGACGGGTCAAACTAACGGTAGTCTAGATGGAAACACCAATGCTGGGGGATACGATTTTTTCATAGTCAAATACAATAGCAGTGGAGTTAAGCAATGGACAAAACAACTCGGGACTAGTGGTAATGATTATGGGCACGACATCACCAGTGACTCCAGTGGCAATATATATGTAACCGGAGAGACCTATGGTAGTCTGGATGGAAATACCAATGCTGGGTCTCATGACCTCTTCGTGGTTAAATACATCAGTTTAGGAACTAAGCGATGGACAAAGCAACTCAGATCATCTTCAGGTGATCGTGGGTATAGCATCACCAGTGACTCATCAGGTAATGTCTATGTAGCGGGAGTCACCAGTGGTGATCTGGATGGAAATACCAATGCTGGAGACAGTGATCTCATCGTGGTCAAGTACGATCCTGACGGCAATAAACAGTAGTCTCACATCCAAGTCCACTAAACCTAATCTCTTAGTAAGAGATTCATTGATCTAGACTTTGATCTCTCCAAGAATGAATATCTAATAATTGCTTTCTACTGACTTTTCCCACTTCAACTCCTGACAATTATAGAAAAATCTCACTAAAAACACCTTCTGACAAACCTCCCACCAGATCCCTTCGCATCCTCATTACAACTACTCCAAAGACCCTCTTATTCCCCCCAAAACACCTCTTCAGAACCCTCAGATCTCTCACTGTGACCAGTTCTATCTAAACAGATATTCATCCTTCAACTCCATTCCACTTACTCTGTTCTTTCCAGAATAATACTAAAATAAAAGGTCATTCATTAATGGGATATCTAGAGAAATCTATAGTACCTCTCTAGAACCCACTAGATCCTCCAGAACCTTCTCTAGAACTCCTCTAGAGAAACCTTGAACCCTCTGATTCCTCCAGAACCAACAGATAATACTAGAGTCCTAAACCTAAAGAAGAACCTATTCCTCAAGAGAATGAATAAAGAATGATGCTAATGAAGAAATTCAATCCTAATAATAAAAAAACTAATAATAAAGAATACTTAATCTAGAATCATAACTGCTTGCTAGATAGTCCTACTTCAAATCCAGTGTCTTCATAAATTCCAGATTCAATGCTGGATTTCTCTTAAGAACTAATTCTTCTCCTGATCACTACTGCATCATGTTTAGGAAGAATTAGATGCTGACCTACTTGACGACAGATAGATCTCAGAATCTCTGCCTCTCCTTGAAAGAACAGATAGGTCATGATCTGCTTCTTACCAGAGAACCTTTCTTCTTTACTACTCATCCATAGAGGATTCTCTTTGCGAACTGCTTTGGTCAGTCTGTTGGTCAGATCATAGAGTTCTTCCCAGTAACTCTTCACAAATCCAATTCTCTTGAAGTTCTCTGCAAGAAGTTCTGATCCGCCAAAGTTCTCTGTCAGAGTGGGATTCTGAAGAGAACCGTTCTCCTTGTTCAGAAACTTCTTGGTGCTTCTTCTCATGCCAAATCCGATTGCAGTGAACTGTTGTTTCACTACTCCAGAATCTACTCCCAGAGAGTCCGCAATCTCTTCCCGAATTGCTTTCTTGTTGCGCATGTATTCTTCAATACTTGGATAGTGAATCTCTCTCTTGGTTCTCTTCTGGAGTTGCTGAAAGAGAATGCTCTGCAGTGCAGTATCTACATCCAGTTCCCATGCTCCTTCATTTAGAAACTGCTTGAGTAGAACTTTGGGACAGGACTGCAGAGAAGACAGACCTCTGCCATAGAGTCTTCCAAAAGGAGAAACCCAGTAGTTCTGCTCCAACCATCCATCATTTTCGATTGCACCGATCAATCTCAGTTGCAGATTCCATCTTCTGCTGAGGGATTCATCCTCGATCAATTCTGCTGATTCAAGGAATTCACTGAATACTGAAGTGTTGATTCTTATTCTTGAAGGAATTGGAACTCCTCTGAAGTCAAAGGTCTGATTCCAATCCACCTCAAACTTCTGATTACCATTGTTTCCATGAGACAGATGCCATCTGCGAATGTACTGCTGTGCTTTGCGTATCTTCTCTGGTGGAACAAAGACTGCCTTGGTTTCTCCTTTTCTTGCTGCAGTCGGTTGAAAGAATTGATGGTCTATCACGAAACCATTTCTCTCCAGCACATCACAAAATGACTTCTGGTCTGTTGAACAAACCTGTCTCTGAAAGTCTCTACTCAGTTTGGTTGCATTCCAGATGTCTGAATACCGTGAGTGATTCTGCCACTTGTCAATCACGTTCAACATTAGTTGCGTCATTCCATCGGTGAACTTCTGCTCTTTCTTCAGAATGCTTTTGTGTTTGATCTGACGAAAGTCCAGATCATCTCTCATCAGTTGCCTGAAATCATCTGACCTCAAGATCTTGGGAATCTCTTCCATACTCCTTCTCTCCTCTCTTCATAAATACTTCAGAGATACTTAGTCAGTATTAGTGCCTGAAGTTTTAGAAAAAAGAAAAGTAAGAAGGTCTAGAAATGGAAGAAATAGAAGAAGGGAAACTCAGTGATGCGGCAGCAAGATTGATTGCTCTTGCCATCAAGAAAAGGGTCATCAACAAAGGGAGAGAAGTCAGATCAACTCAAGATCCAGATAAGAAATTAGATCTGCTTTCTCAACAGATTTCTGCTCTTGCTGCACTGACTCTGGTGGGAATTTCTGTCGGAGGAGACGGACTGCTATCGAAGGGAGGAATTCTCTCAAGATTATTCACTGAAGATTTTCAAAAGGAGATAGAGTCAAACTTAACCACCAACCCCTCCCCCACTAAATCTGACCCCAGAAATCCAATCTATAGGGATTCCAAGGAACCTGAGAACAATCTCACTCCCTTCATGGATGCTTACGTGGAGAGTATTTCAAGGTTTAAATGAGGTTCCGTGTCTGACTTATCGTCACAAGGATTACTCTTTTATCACCCAATTGCCCTCCTGTTTAATGCGAGGAACACATCGAAAGTCGTTGCTTCAACATGAACCTCTGCATGAGGTCTGACTTTCACTACGGACACTTCAGAAGGGTTTGGGACTCTGAGTCTGACACCCCTTCTTTCTGGATGTTGAGTAATGCTTGCCACTT
>NYTS01000105.1 GCA_002683655.1 Deltaproteobacteria bacterium | reverse complement strand
GCTCCTACCAGTCCCTGACAAGCTTAGCGGCAGCAATGATCACTTTGAACAAGATCATATCTATTTATGGATAAGTTCTAAGGAATCTAATCAACTCTAAATAATTTAATGGAGAACAACATTAAACTTTATGCAGATCCGATCACAGTCAATTGTCGAAAAGTCCTCGCAGGATTCAAACTGATGGGCATTCTTATGAAAGAATCCACGTCGATTATTTTAAGTCAGAGCAATTGAATGAGGACTTCATAAAAATTAATCCAAATGCCGCTCTGCCGGCCTTAGTTGATGATGATTTGGTGTTGTGGGAGTCCAATAGCTTGTTGCAATATGCCGCAGATAAGTATGGCAAGTCAGAATTTTACCCGACTGATCCGAAAATCCGGGCTGATATTAACAGATGGTTACTCTGGGAAGCATCTGCATGGTTCGGGTCCTGTTACGTATACCTTGTTGAAAATTGCGTGAAGCCTGTCTTGGATTCAAGCCCGGACCCCAAAATTCTAGAAGATCAAGACCCCAAGTTCCATAAGTTGGCTGGAATTATAGATAATCGTCTCGGACAAAATGAGTGGATTGCTGGAATTGGCCCGACAATCGCCGACATCGCGTGCGCTGCGCCAATGCACCTTCGTGGGTGGCAAAAACTTCCTTTGGATCAGCATGCGAATATTCGTCGCTGGATGACCCAGAACGTGGAGCAACTTCCAGCCTGGAAAGAAACTCACGTTGGAGAGGGATTTATTCTAAACTGATTTGTTAATTCTTCATCATCAAAGTCGATTACTCATGGGGAACGATGCTCAACATTCTAGAAACTCCCGCTAAAGTACTTGGTCAAATCAATTATACCGTTGATAACGGTAAGGAGCCATCTTACTACTTCTATGTGCCCGAAGAGGAAGTTGAGATGAACCCGCCTGGAACCGACGTACACAATGTGAAAGTTCAAAATGGATGGCCAATGGCTGATCAGTTTTCTGTGGATGAAATCGGATTCGAATTACACGAATTTACTGATGATTTCAGAGGTTTTCATGATGATCAACTGGTCGTCAATGGATTCTATCCACAAGTAATCGACTTTGTGAAGAAGCATACCGGAGCGAAACAAGTCATGGTTTTTGACCATACGATTCGCAGAAGAATGTCCAAGGAGCAGATGGAAGGGAATGTCCAAGACGAACAGTCTATTGTCAATCGACCTGCAGTCCTCTTGGTACATAGTGACTATACACCTAGTTCTGGGCCACAAAGAGTTCGAGATATTATGAAAGATAAGGCCGAAGAATTACTCAAAGGACGGGTCGCATTTTTCAATGTTTGGAAACCATTCTGTGTAAAGGTCGAAGAACTTCCTTTGGCTATGTGTGATGCAAGAACTTCAACAGCTGATGATTTCCTTACGATGAAGTTGAAATATCGTGAACGGACAGGAGAGATTTTTGTGCTTCGACATTCTCCGAAGCACGAGTGGTATTATTTCCCTTGGATGGAATCGAAGCATGCTATTCTTCTGAAAACATATGACTCAGAGACCGATGGACGTGCAAGATTTACTGGGCATAGCGCCTTCGAAGATCCCAATTCTCCAGCCAGCCCTCAGCAACGAGAAAGTATCGAAATTCGAACAATGGCTTTTTTCTAAGCAAACTTGGAAAGCCCTATGGCCTCTCGTTACCTCGACAAAAATTGGGACTGTCCCCTCACGCTCGCTGGTACTGAAAGTAATTTCATGAAAACCCTCTTCCTCTGTTCTTACAATGTATTTGCTCGGTTTCGTTCTCTCGCCATTTACAAATCATTCTATTGAGTTAGATTTCTCTCTGACAGCTATCTCCGAATCTGCGCTTCTCAACCAGGCTTGATCTTCAGGATAAACAATCAGCTTTTGGCAAACTGAATGATTCATATTCCAAACCGACTGGCAAGTGTCTCTTTCTCTTTCCACTCTTTAGGATCAATAGCTAGTCTTTCATTAGTTGTTTGAAGCCTGGGGAAGAGTCGTTTTGGAAAAATCTAGCTGAATTTTTAGTTACCTTGGTTGGGTTTGACCATAGAACTTGATGGACTCAGATAAAACAGTACTTGGGTAAGCAGGACAGGTGTATAGCTCAGCCCTTGCAGAAGATTGAATTCATAGGATTTGGAAAAATTGAGACCATTGACGCATAGTTTAGGTGAAGTACAGTCTTTAATGTTTTACTGAAAAATTTGAGGCTGATTCACCTTCTGAAAAAATACGCAGATATGGAAGAATTTGATCAGTTTGAAAGTCTAGTGGGTTTCCAGTTGATTGGTCGTAGAATCTCCGATAAAGCCCAGCTCCATTTGCTGATTCAACCGACTGGAGAGGAAGGCTGAACCCTAATTCTTTACTAGGGCTGAATATTTAAAAATTTGTAAAATCTGCATTCAACGCCTGATCTTAATAGATGAATGTGAACAGTTTACCACTTGAGACTAATTCCACTGGCACGTCTATTACACCAGGAGCATGGACCTGAGTACCCAGATTGATAATTGATCTGTTAGTGGTCTGAGTTTTTTTGATGACATTAAAAGTGGATTTTTGTTTTACATTTTGAGCAAACAATAAGAGTGGAATCCAAATTTTTTTTATAAAAATTTGTTTGTAAAAAAATTCTCACAGCATTCATAACCTTAGTTTTAATGAGTGAAAATGATTTCAAGTAAAACGTTAATCTTAACGGTAATCACCGCAATTTTTTTTCTAAAGGGATGTGCACCGGAGGATGGTGGAAAGAAATTTAATTCAGTCAACTTGTATCTAAAGAATAACTCTGACTTTATTATCGAAAAGGTTTATGTATCTTCATCAGTTTCTAGAAACTGGGGTTCGAACATCAATAAAGTTCTGATACCAGAAAAAAGTGAAATGCCAATTGGAACAATAGACTGTGGTCAAAAATTTGATTTTAAATCGGAATTCTTTTCATTTATTCAACCTCCTGCGCAAGCATTAGAAAAGGAAGTTAGTTGTGATTTTTCCAGTTTAACTTGGGTAGTAGAAAATAAAACCAATTATTTTGAATAAAAAAAATTACTGAAGAACATTAATTTATGATGATCTTTCTAAAACTAGAAAGTTGGCAATCTCACTGGCGATATTCTTTGCGGGACTATTAACTAATTTTTCTAATTTTTCTTCAATAATTTCAGCTAATCTTTTACACTCTAACCAAGCTATATTTAATGATTTTTTTTCAATAGCTTTTTCAATAACCCAATCAACATCATCATCCAGAGTCTTCTCTGCAGGTTTCAGAAGAATAGCTCTTAGTTTTTCTGAATCTGTCTGATTAAGATTTTCTAACATATGAATAGTAATCAAGGTGCGTTTACCCTCTCTGATGTCACCACCTCGTTCCTTTCCATATTCTTTCAATTCCCCAGCATCCTCTTCTAGGTTTAATACGTCATCTTTGATCTGAAAGCCGATACCCAGGGCTTCCCCAAAGTCACCGATTTTCTCTAAAATATCTGGAGGGACGTCTGCGATCAGTGCTCCGAGTTGACATGGGCCTTTCCCGGAGTAAACACCCGTCTTTCTTCGAATCATTTCGAAGTATTCTGCTCTTGTGGGAAAGTGATTATTGGCAACCCAACCAATATCGTAGGCCTGACCCTCAAAAGTGGCTCTGAAAATTTGATTGAATAAACTGATGATATCCAGGGCTTTTTGATCACCGAATCTCTCCCGATTACTCATTAAAATCTCGTATACCATTCCAAATAAACTGTCGCCTGCATTGATGGCCAACGGAATTCCGTGAAGGTGGTGCAGTGTCGGTTTTCCACGCCTAAACAAGGAAGAATCCTCGATGTCATCATGAATCAATGCAAAGTTATGAAATAGTTCAAGTGCCACTGCAGAAGGAAGCGCGTCTTCGTATGATGCTCCGAACCACTCAGCGCATAAAAGGAGTAAGGCGGGCCTAAATCTCTTTCCTCCCCGTAGTGGATAGTCCTTTTGAATAGAATACAGTTCTTGGTAGGGTTCTTTTGAGGGAAGGACCTCGAGCGTTGCACGTTCTATTTCAGCGGAAGCACGCCTGAGAAACTCTTTCAGATTTCCAGATTCGGTTAGCTTAGAACCACTCATGCTCTGTTCTCCAGCAACTCATACGAGAAGAGTTTTGCATCTGCTTCTCCCTCGAAAACTTTTGTCACTCCTCCCTTCATGATTATTTGAAAATCTTCCTGTACGGTAATTTGGAGACTTCCCCCAGGCATATGTACGGTTAATTCCCGATCGCACCAATCTAGTTTTCTGGCTACTGCTGCGGCTGCACTTGAACTGCTTCCAGAAGCTAGCGTATACCCAGCACCTCTTTCCCATATTTCCAATTTGAGATTTCTACGATCTAAAACCTCCAAAAACTGAACATTAGTTCGATTCGGGAAAATTGGGTTGTTTTCAATCATGGGCCCAAATTTTTTGGCCATTTCTGGACTGGTTAGTTCTGTTCGGATCACGCAGTGAGGGTTACCGATCGTGGCAGCACTGAATTCAAAAAACTGAGCTTCAATCGGTAATTTTTCCTGCAAAACTTCCCTTGAATCCCCCTCCACAGGAATCAAGTTACTAACAAAGGAGACTTTTCCCATTGAAATAGTCACTTCTTGACCATCATGATGTACCGTTGCCTCAACTACTCCGCCTTTGGTGATGACCCGAAAACTAGCATTTGAAGCAACTAGATGCTGATCCCAAAGATAGCGGCAAAAGATTCTAAGACCGTTTCCGCTCTTTTCCGCCTCGCTCCCATCTGGATTAAAAATTCTAAGGTTAAAATTTTCTTTCATCTCTCCCTGATAGAATGGTCCCCACAATGTTCCATCTGAACCAATTCCAAGGTTTCGGTGGCAGATTCGACGAATTACATCAGGTGAAGGGACTGCGTCAAAATTCTTTGGATCTAAAACTAGATAGTCGTTGCCAAGCGCATGATATTTATGAAATTTCATTTATTGACGAAGATTTGATGGATAGATTAACGACCTAAAAGCGTTGATTGATCAGAGTGTTCTAAATTCTTAAACCGCTTTACCAAGGGGAGTAGTCGAAGGGGAAGAGTTGATTCAAGTTCTTGAGCTCTTTTCTGAACAGTGGATAAGAGAATGTGATTTGATTGAGCGTGCCCATACAGAATGGAATTTGTCATCACTCCAGTTTTTGCCTCAATTAGCTGACCACAGAGCCCATGCCAGAGTTCCTTTTGAAGTGAAAAGAGTCTAAGCTGATTCCAAAAATTACCCACCAACCATCCGTCTGCAGTGAGTAAGTCCTGCAGCTGTAGTAAGAGGTTTGTCGAATCAAAGCAACTTGAGGCACCAGAATGATCGAAAGCATCAAGAAAAATCAGGTCATAGGGACCGGTCAAATCGTTGATACTCTCTGTCACATCCATACGCAGCACCATGAGTCTGGAATCATTTGGAAGCCCAAAGTGTTCATACGCAGCATCGATCACCAGCGGATTGATTTCAATTGCAGTTTGCTGGATTTCTGGAAAATGATGGAAAAGAAAATTTGCTACAGATCCACCACCCAAACCAATATGAAGCACATTTTCTAGTTGCGGCACCAAAGCAATTGCCGCCAGCATTTGCCTAGTATAGCGTAGAAGAAGACAATCCGGTTGAAGGGTGGAATAAGCGCTTTGGACAATCAAATTACCAAAGCGCAGCTCTCTCCTATCGAGCTTTTCCCAGACTTGTACAGGTACTCCGTTATATTCCTTCTCAAACAACAATTTTTCAGGGAGACTTTGAAACAATTATTGACTCAATATTAGGTTTTAAGATTTGTTAATCAGAAAACATTTGCGACTTGCAAGAAATTTATTCGCCTATGGTATGTCAATTGTAGTACTTAATTATAGGTCTTGTGACCTAGAGCCTGAAAAGGTTCAATAAAATCTGGACAGGATGTCCCGATGGAAGCTATGGATGGTTGCCAGTCAACCCAAAGTTTCTAGGGGACCAAAATGAGTCAAAATATCAAATTACACGTCGACGCAGAGCGCAAGATGGCTGTGGAAGACGTGATATCATTGCTGAAATTACTTCGAAGTGATTTGGAAGTAGAAGTGGTAACGAAGTCTAATCGACCGGTAAAGCGATTGTCAGCTGGTGTAGTGCTATTGGACGAAGTTGCCAAAGCACAGCTCAGTAGACCTGATGAAGAACTAGAGGAGTTGAATGAAATCGGTTCTCTGTTGAGTGCTGTCACACGAAGATCCTCATTTAAAGAGCTTGAAACAGCCTAGCTGAGATAATGGAAGTTTGACCATCTTCGTTTATAAGAAGCAACAGCTTTGGGATTTAATTCCATCCCAGCCTTTGAGGCTAACTGACATGCCCCACTGATAGAGATTTTCGGCATTGTTTTGAATATCTCCATTAGTAAACCTACTTCCGCTGCGGAAAGAGCTTGATATGGAAGTGGAGGAATCAATTCCTCCACTTCCAAATGTAATTGGTAGGCTCTTGCAATCTCCTCCCAAGATTCTCCATCTTCTCTTAAAGCCTGTATCTCCTTTTTTTCAGTAGCAGTTAGTTCTGACCAGCTTTTGTGGCATAGAATTCCCTCTTCTTTTGCCCAACGCTTAAGGACTTTCAAACTGACTTCAAAGTGTTCAGAAATTTTTTCAGGCAGTTCACCCCTCATCAGTTTTTGAATAATCTGACCTCTGTCTATTTCAGACTTCTTTTTACGATGAACTTTGTGTTTCGAAGATACATCTTTTTTACGAAGAAGATTCTCAATTTCCTTGAGTTCAGACGCTGAAGTTGAGAATTTGTTTGCTAATTCTTCATGAGAAACACCTTTGTCCAATTCAATCGCAATTTCAATGCGTTGCAGTTCGTCCAAAGGCATTTCAATCCTTAGTAGATGATATCAGCTGATTTGTACTTCGAAGTGGGAATGGAGTGAAAGTCTTTTTTGGAATTGATATCACCTGAAAATAATTTTTCTACTCTTTCCAGTTGAAGGGAACTTCTTGTCTCATTCGCACGATGGTGCTTTGTTGCGGAGCCTCGTTAACAAAATAATCCCCTCCACGATCGAGTTGACGGGTTTGAGGTACTTCGTAATTGTCTAAGGGAATTGGATATCTTTCGCCAGTCAGAGCATCACATCCTGTAGAGCCAAAACCAAAAAAGATTGTGACGACCCCAAGTAAGTTTTTACTTTTCATTCAGTATCCCTATTACTTCGCCTAGAACTCAGAGTTTGTTTTAAAGAATTTTTTTGAAAAATTATTCAAAACGACAGTCAAGCTTCCTACGAATAATTAAGCAATTCAAGGGCCTGCCAATGTAAATCAAGATTCGCAGCTGCTAACGCAGTACCGTCCCAGCCAATTCGAATTGGATCACCTGACCAGTCTGTCACGATACCTCCAGCCTCCTGAATAATTACTACCAACGCAGCAATATCGTAAAATTGAAGTGAGGCTTCCGCTACAAGCTCAACCCAACCACAAGCCAGAGATCCATAATTAAAGCAATCCCCACCATATCTTTCAACACGGACAGATTTCGCTAAATTCTGAAATTGATTCAATTCCTGAGTTGAAAAAATCGCTGGGGATGTACATACCAATCTTGATTCCTCAATCTTCTGAGTTGAGGAAGTGGTGCAACGCTTACCCTGATAATAAGAGCCTCCTTGGAGGGTTGCCCACCAACGCTCCTGGGACATTGGGAGATCCATCAAACCCAATAGAAATTCATCCTCAGTAACTAAGCTCAACAAAGTGCCAAACAACGGATTACCTGTAATGAAACTTCGTGTTCCATCAATCGGATCGATCACCCATCGATATTTGGAAATCAGGTTTTCATCAGCTTCCTCCTCTCCAATTATTCCATGGTCTGGGAATTCTGAACGAATTCTTTCACGAATCAGTCCTTCTATCTGCTTATCAGCGATTGTCACTGGTGAAGCATCCTCCTTATCAGTCACTTGAAGATTTCTCCTGAAATATTTCCTGGCATGCAACCGAACTTCGTCTAGCCAATTCTGAGAAGCTTCAATCCACTTGGGATCCATAGAAAACCTAAGATATGGATGAAAAAACTGATCAAATTCAGATATCTATGAATATTTTTTCATAGAAACATTACAACGACCTAAATCTGCTTTAAAAAAATAGAAGTTAGAAAACTGGGTCCTGACTAAACTCGCAAATTCTAATTAGGCTACAGTCTATTTTTCGTTGATGGTCTTACTACGCCCACATACCCAAATAAAGCAAGATTTTCCCAGACATTACTCTAAACTTTTACAACTCTCAGTTTAGTTTTTGATAAAGCTCACATTTAAAAGATCAGAAAAAATCACATTTTTTAAATCCAATAATTGTACATTCACTAAAACTGTGGCAGAAGAACATCTTCCTTTTAGGAAGCTATTGCTCAATTTTATAACCTTGAGGGGACAAAATGGACTGGATAACGATCACGATTGGCCTGCTAGGTGGCCTAGGGCTCTTTCTATATGGTATGGAGAAGATGAGCGACGCACTGAACCAGCTTGCTGGTGATGGAATGAAAAGAGTTTTGACTACACTCGCTGGTGATAGGATCAGAGGGCTATTGACTGGAACAGTTTTTACCGCAGTCACCCAATCTAGTTCGGTCACCACAGTAATGTGTGTGAGTTTTGTGGCGGCTGGTTTGATGAGTTTCCCGCAGTCAATGGGACTAATTCTTGGGGCAAATATTGGCACCACAATCACCGCTCAGCTAGTGGCCTTCAAAGTCACCAAATATGCGATGTTTCTTGTTGCGGGTGGTGTGCTTCTTCAGATGATTAGTAAGGGGGACAGGACCAAACAATGGGGAAGAGTCCTACTCGGATTGGGGTTACTGTTTGTTGGAATGAACACAATGGGTGAAGCAATGAAGCCGTTGCGGACCTACGAACCCTTCATTGAATTGATGCAGCAAATGGCCAATCCTTTCTTGGGCATGCTGGTGTCAGCTATTTTTACTGCTTTGGTTCAATCCAGTTCGGCAACTATGGGAGTTGTCATCGCTTTGGCTACCCAACAACTCATTTCCTTTCCAGCTGGGTTGGCTTTGATTTTAGGGGCTAATGTTGGGACGTGTGTGACTGCAGGTTTATCTGTTATTGGAAGAAGTACAGAGGCAAAACGTGTTGCGGGAGCCCATGTTTTTTTCAACCTTGGGGGTGCTCTACTGGTGTTACCATTCTTGGGATTGATTGCTAATGCTATCGGACCGGAGAACGCTGAGTCTACTGACCTAACCAGAGCAATCGCCAATGCTCATACATTCTTCAACATTGGGATGGCAGTTTTGTTTCTACCGTTTCTAAGTTTTATCGCGAATTTCCTAATCAAGATTATTCCACAGGAAAAGGTCGAAGCGAAAGCTGGGGTATATGTAACAGCTTTGGAACCTGATCTCTTAAATGCCCCATCTTTGGCGATGAGTGCTGTTACCAAAGAACTTGAGCAACTCGGAAAGTTGGTATTAATGGCCTACCGTGATAGTTTGCCGACACTTCTTTCTGATGATCAAAAGCAGCTTAAAATTTTGAAAAGTAGTGATGATGAAATTGATAGGATGCATAATGATTTAATTGAATATCTGACTGAGCTCGGTAGAAAACCTTTGTCCCCTGAACAACAGGATGAGCAAATGCGCCTTGTCAAAATGGCAGATGAACTGGAGCATATTGGAGATGTGCTTGAGACAAATATCAGTCGTCTGATTGAACAGAAACAGGAAAGTAAAGTTAACTTTGACTCTGAGTCCACTAAGCTTCTTTCAGAATATCATGCGATGACACTTGAGGCTCTTGAAAAAACTGTTATGGCTCTTGATTCTGAAAAGGGGCAGTCTGCAGAATCGGTGATTGGCATGAAGAAGAAATTGAAGGCTTATGCAGAGAAAGCTCACTCCCAGGAGGCAAAAAGACTTGAGACGATGGAAAGCGGAAGCTTATTGGTTTATCGTTTGGAGGTCGACATGATTGAGAAGATGGAACAGGTCTTTAGACATTCTCGCAGGCTAGCTCGCCACATCCTAAGACTTGAGAAGTCAGTTTTAGCCACATGATTTGAGTTATCAAAAACGATTGAACCGCTCTACTTAGGGCGGTTCAGTTCTAAAACATCTCAGCGTTGAGCCAGAAGTCCCTTGCTACCTCTGAAGTGGGACTCCAAACCATTAACCATCGCGTCAGCGATCTTTTGGCGATTTCTATAACCCAAGATTAACTTTCGATCTTGAGGGTTATTTAAATTTGCCACCTCGACCAGAATAGATGTCGGAATTTTACTGTAACGTAAAATTGCAGGGAGGGATTTTTTGCCCCTGCGTATGATATAGCCACGAACTGTGTTGTTGCGGTGTGTTTTCCACTTCGCATCTCGCAAGCTATGGATCATCGTTTTCCCCAACTCCCTACTATATTTCTCAGAAATTTGGTTGTCACCTTTATTAAAAGTGACCCTTCTCGTGTATTCTTTGCGCTTAGTGTAAACGGACTTCACAACTCCAAAAGCTCGACTTCGAACACGTCGGTCAGGGTAATAAATCATGGCACCCCGCAAAGATGCGTGTAAAGCATCCCCATGCACACTTATCAGAACAATCTGATCAGAGGGCACTCCTTGATTACGTAATTTTAGATAGATGTGATTCACTAAAAGTACACGCATGTTAACTCCCACTCTTGCACTCCCTAGATCATAGCGTGGATTTACTAAGAGTTCTTCATCACGATCAACTTTTTCACTAAGGTATTTGACAGGACCACCTTGGCTTTTATCGCTAACCGTCTCATGAACAACAAATCCTGATTTCTTCAATTCAGGCAACATTCGCTGAACGATGTCATAAACGACATCATCCTCATAGACCCTGTCTCCCTTTTTTGGATTCCCTTTAACTGCGCCAGGATCAATTCCACCATGTCCAGAATCAAGAATGATGTGGATCTGATCTTTCGTTCGAACAACATTCTTCGAAGATTTGCTTTTGGATTGTTTTTTCTGAATTGGGGCTTTCTTGGCTTCCTCTTTTTTCGCTTCTTTCGCAGAATTTTTCGCGATCCGAGGCACAACTTTTTTCAAGTGGACGTCTGGTGCTGGTGGCGGCACTGGAGGGGGTTTTATATGTAGTTCCTCTTCATCATTCCCTTGATCAACTTCGTCATCATTTTCAGCAACCGTAACGGTCCCTCCTCCGCCAGATAAGTCCAGATATTCATCACTTACCCACTCGAGTGGAAAGCGAACCAGTTGGCCAGTCTGGATCAATCTTGCGTTGTTGATATCGTTTAATTCAAGAAGCTCTTTGGCCATTCGATCTACCTCCTCATGCAGGAGTCGACCGGTAAATCTTGCTACTACCGAAGAATAAATGGTTTCTCCAGATGACATCTTATACGCAGCAAAGCGCCTTCCCTTGGAATCTGCTTTGACCAACAACGGTTCTTTGACTTTAAGGGGCTGTAACTCCAAGCCCTCCCTCAACCAATCCCACGGAATCTCAACTACATCCCCAATTTTGAGAGAACGACCTTGGTTCCTCAGTTTATTATGTCGAATAAGGTGTCTCGCTCCAATCTCTCTCTTTGCAAACACACCTGAGATCAAACTCACTGTCTCCCACTTGTAGGTTACTCGATGGCGCCATCCTCCTGCTCCACTTGCATCTTCTGGAAACATTGCCTTCAAAGCTGCTCCCTGGAGTGCATCATTTAGAGACCAAAACGGGATCGGAACAAAGCGATGTTGATAAAGTGGCTTGTTACCATTATATTTTAAGATTTTTTTGTGATCATTACGCCAATCATCAAGAACTCTTTTGCCCATCTTGTATGTTCCTTCGCCAGCTCTTGGCTTGATCAAAACCTCGAAGCTATTGCTTGCCCTTCTGACGCGCATTGTATCTTCATCATTAAATGTAAAATTCTGATAATGCTTTTTTTTTTTTGCCTCTACCGAAATCGGCAAAATTATTAAGAAACATAACGTAAGAAGGAAAAACAATGCTTTTGGATTCATGAAAACAGGCTTCGTTCAAGTTCACAAAGTGGGGAGCACATCATGCGCGGCAGGCCATCCAGGCAGAATCTTAATAAGTTACTTTTGACAAGAACTGTGCCAACAAATTAGGGAGAAATTTATGGGCGTGCAGGGCCGTGTTCTCGCACAAAATAGACGTGCGCGGTTTGAGTATGAAATTCTTAAAACCTACGAAGTGGGGATTGAACTGAAAGGAACCGAAGTCAAAAGTATTCGTGAGGGGAAAATAAACTTGAGTGAGAGCTACTGCCGGGTCACGGAACTAATGGAAGGTTGGCTGATGCAGTGCCATATTTCTCCATATGATTTTGGAAACCGACACAACCATGACCCAGTTCGTCCAAGAAGACTACTTCTCCACAAGGGTGAGCTTCGTAGATTGTACGGGCAAATTCGTGAGGCTGGACTTACGATCGTCCCCTTGAAAGTGTATTTGAAGAAAGGTCTTATCAAATTAGAGATCGCCTTAGTGAAGGGGAAAAAGATTCATGACAAGCGAGAAACTCTCAAAAAGAGGGAAGTGAATCGAGAGATGGAAAGAGCACTTAAAGCAAGGGACTGAGAATGGTACTGGAGTCAGCTGAGAAAGATTGGTTAGCGCTTAGCGTAGTTTCAGGGGTTGGCACTCAGACTCTTCAAAAACTTTAAAAGACTTTCGGTAGTCTCTCCAAAATTCAACAAAAATCCTCCGATCAACTCCTGCAATTGGGCCTTAGAAAAGATGTCATTGAATGATTGGCGAAAGCAATGGAAGTTCGAAGTTTCCAGATGGGAAAAAGACTAATCGAATCATCTCCCAATCTTCGACTGTTTTGTCCAGAGAGTGAGGGGTTCCCAGCTAATCAATTACAGATTCATACTGTTCTTCAGTACTTTATGTTAAAGGTGAGTTAGTAGATTTACACAATTTATGTTTGGGAATCGTGGGATCAAGGTCCTGCACCAATTACGGACGAGATCAAACCAAAAGGCTGGTATATGAACTTGCTGAATTGGTTCCAGATGCCTTCGCAATCAGTGGGTTGGCACGAGGGATAGATACCGTAGAGCACGAGGCTTCTTTGGAAAGTGGATAAAAAAGATTGCTGTTTTGGCTGAGGGACTCCAGCACATCTACTCTCCTGAAAACCTGGATTTGGCGGATAGAATCTGTCAACAGGGAGCACTGATCAGTGAATCCCCTCTGGCCACCAAATCGGTTTCACACAATTTTCCTATTAGGAATTGCGTAATTAGTGGCATCTCACAGGGTATCTTGGTGACTGAGGCGAGTGTGAAAAGTGGAGCTTTGATCACAGCGACGTTTGGTCAAGAACAAAACCGTGAGGTTTTTGCTGTACCTGGAAGAATCGGCTCTCATCCTAGTAGCGGATGTAATCAACTGATTTCAAGGAACCAGGCAAAACTATTTACCTCTGCCACTGAAATCCTAGAGGATTTCCTGCCCAATATTTTCAATAAAGCACGGATTCAACTCTCTTTTCCAGAACCATCAAAACAAATTATACTTTTACAAAGCTAATTGAGTAAGCAACAAATCATGATCCTCAATTCCTTGAAGGAAGGTGCAAAAGATCTGGATAACTTGAGTCTCATTACAGAGAAGGGACCACAGCAACTTTTGCCTTTGTTACTGGAAATAGAATTGCAGGGGTGGATTCGAGTTTTGCCAGGTGGTCATCATGAAATAAAACCATCAATTGAGATTGTTCCATGAAGAAATCATTTTTTTTGTTTATTCTGATTCTTATTTCATTTTTTTTCGTAAAGCCTCTTTCTGCAAGGACTTTAGGGGCTGAAGAAATCTCTGCGATTCTAAATACCCATTCAGAGAATCAACTGCGTTTCCGCAGGGATTTTTCACAAAAAGAACTCGAACTGAGTGGAGATTTTGAACAATTACGACCGCAAGGAAGCGATTGGGCCTTTGAACTAAAGAGCCAGGGCAACTTAGTAAATTGTCTAATTAATGAAAATCAGGCAATGGAATTTGTCGATACCGGGCGGGGAACAAATATTTTCGTTACTGGCAGGATCCAAACGGTGCGCAAAAACGATGAGGATAACAACAAACCCATTCTAGAATTAGATCAATGTCGGATTAGATTATTGTCTGAAAATCAAGCTGCCTTTATCCCTTTAGAAGGTCGTTGGAAAGGCTGCAATGTTCGGATTGGCAAAAAGAAATATAATAGCAAATCTTGTAGCCTCTATATGACCATTCGCAAGCAAAGTGATGGTTATATGATCAGCGATCTAAGGAGAAGTGATGGACGGCCAATTGAGGTTGTGGCAGCGGATTTTGCTAGAGGGACACTTCCAGAATGGTCAACAAAGACATTACAGACAGGAATAATCACTTCCTATAGCTGTCAATTCAAAAAAAATAATCAGAACAGTTTCATATGTGAGTGGGAAGAGCCAAAAAGAGAAGGAACCATTAATTTCCGAAGATTACCATGATGGGATAGTCCGGAACAATCGGCGATCATTTCGATAAGATAGCCTCCAAGGCTGGTTGTAACTCGGGGTGCTTAAAAGGGTAGTTCATCTCCATTAATCTCTTTGGTTGAACAGCAAGATCGCTGAGCACGGTAGAATCAGCCATCTCACCATAAACTGTTTCCATCATAAACTTTGGGACTTTGAGGATTGCTGGCCTTTTTAAAACTTTTGCCAAGATTCTACTGAATTTCAGGTTTGAAACCACCTCTGGAGCCACCGCATTATAGTTTCCCTGCCAACTATCAGAATGAATAGATTGCCAGATCATGTGGACAACATCGGATAGGGTTATCCAACTCATTCTCTGTTCGCCGTTCCCAATTGCTCCCCCCAAGCCGAATCGAAAAACTGGCAGCATTTTATGTAATGCTCCACCTTCCTTCGCCAAGACAACCCCCAACCTTAAACGCACAACTCGAATTCCCTGCTCTTCGAGTATTTCACTAGCTTGTTCCCAATCTTCCACAACATCTGCCAAGAATCCTGAGCCAGGGGGACTTTCTTCAGTGACCCAGTCAGCTCGTTTTTGACCGTAGAACCCAATTGCAGAAGCAAACACCACTACTTTTGGGGGGGATGGACTAGAGAGGATTTTTTCAACTAGGAACTTAGTGCTTTGAACACGACTTTCGTAAATCAACCTTTTTTTAAAGCTGGACCAATGACCATCTACCGTCTCACCCGCCAAATGAACCAATGCATCGCAATCATCTACCCCTCCATCAAAAACCTTCTCTGAATAATTCCAGAAACGCTCTCCTTCTTTGGAAGTTGGATGACGAACTAGTTTTAAGAATGTTTGTTTCTCTGATCTAAACTTTTTTGTAAGTGCCTTACCGATCAGTCCTGAAGCTCCCGTAATTGCGATTAATTTAGGATCTGACATTGAAATCCATTCTTGAAGATTCAAAGTGTTTTAGGACGTTCATAATTGCCTTGTATTGCCAATCACTAAACTGAAGGGGCCAAGTTCGACAAATTTTTCATTGGGCAGGTCATGGGGCATTCCCAAGTAATGATTGGAATCCCATTGCCAAGAGATAGATTTTTCTTCCTTGATCGAAAAAAATAATGGTGCATCAAAACTATTGCAGAGAAACCACCAACTCATGCCTTCTTCAAAATTTTCTATTTTCCAAGCAAAACTTCGAATATGAGGTGACCAGTCTGCCTCATATCCTTCCGAATTAAACCAAACGATCGTTGAAGAGGAAGAAATCCAACATGATTTGCACAATCTTGTTCTCAAAGAGAGAAGCCTTCGAACAAATTCAACACGATCAGAATTGATCTCACTCTCCTGCCAATTGAGCCAGTTTAGTTCATTGTCTTGGCAATAAGCATTATTGTTTCCGTTTTGTGTTCGACCCCATTCATCACCAGCCACAAACATCATTGGACCACGACTAATGGCAAGAATGGTCCAAGCCATCCTCCACTTCTGTTCACGCAAGCCTAGTATTTGCTGATTCCGAGTTGGTCCCTCCATTCCTAAATTATCTGAAAAATTTGCTAAATGGCCATCTAGATTGTTCTCACCGTTTGCTTGATTGTGCTTTTCTGAATAGCAGAACAAATCCCAGAGGGTAAAACCATCATGGGAGGTTATGAAATTCAGACTAGGCCAATGATCGGTTGAGGTTTCACCGAAAAGGTAGGGACTCCCTTCGATTGAATCTTTTAGAGCAAGGCCTTGACCTACTTCTCCGGAGAGCACCTTACGAATGGTATCTCTGAATCGATCATTCCATTCTGTCCATCCTGCCTTCTTCGCAGACTTTCCCAGATCGTATCCATGAGCGTCCCATGGTTCCGAGATCAGCCGAACATTCTTCAGCCTTGGCTCCTGCCGTAGTTCCCAAAGAAGATTCGGAAAATCCTGAAAATCACCCGTATCCGGATGCCGATTCATAATACTGGTCAGATCAAATCGAAAACCATCAACCCCCATCACTTCATGCCAATAAAGCAAACTTTCCAGAATTAATTCCTTCACCAACGGGTGTCCACATCTTAAGGTGTTGCCACAGCCTGAAGCATTATGAAGCTCACCTTCTGGGGTATGGAGGTACCATGTATCTTTGTCCATCATTTTGAAATGATATTTTGGCCCCTCGGCATCCTGTTCTCCAGAATGATTGTAGACAACATCCAACCAAACCTCGATTTTATAAAGATGGCATTCTTGAACAAATTCTTTGATTTCATGATGCCGGTTTAAAGGATTTTCAGCGTAGGCTCCTTTGGGAGCAAACCATAAGACTGGTGAGTAACCCCAATAATTTTTGAGATTTTGTTGATTTTCTGGATTCCTTAACTGGTTTTCATTTTCATCGAAATCAAAAATAGGAAGCAGCTCCACCACATCTACTCCGAGTTTGCTTAAATATTTGATTTTTTGTTGCATCCCAGAAAAATTGCCACGTTGCCTGACAGGAACCCCGGATGAGTGATGCTGAGTCATTCCACGAACATGACATTCATAGATAACCAACTCACCCAAAGGCTTATGAGAAAATCTTTCTGAAACTTTTAACTTTTCCAAATCTGTCAGGAGAGCCACCCTCCTCAACTTTACTGATGAAGTCGTGCTCAGTGAGTGTTCACATTCAAAGCTTGTCTTCAAAAGTCCAAATTTCTCATCAACTTCAAATGTAATGATTTTACCCCAGAATTCCCCACCCAGAGAATTTCTAGCAAACGGATCAAGGATCCAATCAGTGACATAATTGCCATCTGAATCTGATCGTAAAACCTTTACCAAATATGCTGTCAAGACAGTAAATGGATACTCAAACTGACCCTGCCAAATTTCCTGACTCTTTGAGGCTTCAATCAGATCATATTTCTTCAGTAATGGAAGGTTTTCTGAGGTCTTGTAATGTTGATTGTCAAAAAAGCTGAGTGGTATCCCAAAGAACCAAAGTTCGACTTTGAGTGCCTTGGAAATGGGTAGAGAAATGTTATAATGATTTCCAGCTGAGTGAATACCAAATCTATTCATACGCGGAACTACCCTTTGCCCATAATTTAATACTTCTTTTTTTTGTATATTTTAGCTATCAAACCAAGAATAACAGTTTTGCTTAGTACCTTTCATAAGGTACGTCCTGTGAATGTGCCGACTTGTAGAGAGAATCTTCGCCAAAGCGGCATCCCTTGCCCAAACGCTGAAAAACAAATCAGACTGCAATTCCCTGAGTAAACAATGTCCCGAAAAATTATATTTTTCTTTACAATCTTTTTCATGACAAGCATTTGTGAATCAGCCTGGGCAGCTGGTGAAGGTAGAAAGCAAATTCGACCTTTGGACTATCAAAGTCTACGTTCCTACACAGAATCTCAGCAGGTTATCCCAAATTATGTTGCTGAAAGATATCCAGATAACTTTGAAGACAAAGTACGCAGAGATGCTGCCCGTTATGTCCCACCAAAGCGCCGTTTCAAACCCGATCCTCTGAATTACGGACAACTCAGAATATACCTTGACAGGCAATACGAAAGCCCACCGGACAATCCTCTCACAAGAGATATTTATTCACGAAGAAAATCTGTGCGAACCATCATACGCGAACCGATGGATATGCGATAAAATAAGATGGTGTGATTCACAATCAATTTGTGCTATAAAAGATGGTTTATTATTAAAAGTTATCCGTACTTTTCGTATTGGATTCTCCCCCACCTCTCTACCAGTTTAGGCACTCCCGAATGGCGAAGAAAAAAGTTCGCAAGGCTGGCATGGTTAAGCGCCAGCAGGCAAAGAAACATACAAAAGAAGAACAACGGCGTAAGTTTGCCTCCCGAAGAATGATTAGTAATCCCCAAGCTGCAACCCAAAAGCGTTTGGAAGAATTACTGAGTACACTTCCCTTCCTAGCATTCTCTGAACGTTTTGAAGATCTGAAATTTGATATTCAGACAGTTAAAGACTATATAGAAGCAAAAACCCCAGAACCTTTGCTACTAATGAAGCTCCTTACTGAAGAGTTTCTGGAAGGATTCCGTGCTCGATTTGATGAATTTGAGAGAGAGACAACTCCACAGTCACCAGATAATCTTCTGGCGAAAGCAACGATCCATCAACTGGATAACAGTAATGACATTCCTCATCTTTCAAATCCAATGATTGTGGCAGTGTATCTCAAAACACGTGCCGAAGTGCTTGGTGAGGAAGCACTGACGAGAGAGACGATTCATGACGCTCTTAATGATTATGAAGTAAGAAACAGCGAACTGATCGAATTAATCTCAGAAAGCCCCAGTGAGTTGATTTATGGTCCCGAAGCCAAAATACCTGGCTCAGCCGCTTCAGGTATTGAGGAAGAAGCCACCACTGATTCTGAATCCGAGGAAGTTATTAGAGTTCCTCCAATATCTGAAGAGGTCCTTGCAAGTTTCCGAGAGAGTCTCAATTGGTCGGAAGAAGATCTCTCACGGTTGGATGAAGATCTTGAAGTGTTTCTGGACGATTTCCAACCACCTGTGTATCAGGAATGGACGCCTGATTTGATTGACGAATTCATTAATAAATGGTTTGTCAGGGAAGCAAATCCTTTGGAAGAAGACTTGGCAAGCATGCGTAAAAACATGCTCTATTTCCTGAGGTATTTGCGCGAGAAATCTCTGTTACCATCATGCTTTGGAGATACACGACCAGCCAGCCTGGAAGGCGCTACTTGAATCGAGCCTGTATTCAAGTGAATGGGTCGGACATTTTTCCAACCACCACTGAGATGACTATGCGTATTCGTTGGCAAGTAAGCATCCTTTTCATAATTATATCTCTTTTTGCACTCAATGGATGCAATAAGGATCAGGGGCCACGACCTAGTCAGGGAACACTTGACAACCCTAGTTTCCATGTCATGCGGGGTAAAGACTTACTTGATGAGCAGCGGATTGATGCTGCACATAAGCAGTTTGATCTGGGACTTGAGTTGAAATCTGAATATGGACCTGCTCTAGCAGGCAAAGCGCTCGTCCTTACTCTCCAATCACAACAAGTCGGATTGGAGCCTAAAAAGGCTGCAGAACTACTTGAGGAATCTGAGAATTTATTGGGAAAAGCCCTTAGCAAAGCAGAGGGCCCAAGCGAGGAACTCTCAGTTCAGTTGTTGGCAATGCGTACTATTGCAGCCAGAGCAGAGGGAGATGACTGGATCGATGATGTTGAAGATCATTTTAATGACGCTCTGGAGATTTTTGAAGACCACCCCGATCTACAGGCAAGCAAGGCAGAGCCCTGGTATTATTGGGGCCAATCTAATGAGAAAGCTTTTAGATTTGAGGAGGCCCAGAATGCTTTCATCCAAGTACTTGAGCTGAATCGTGGTTTTACTAGAGAAGCTAATCATGCAATCAAGCAACTGAACAAAATTGTCCGCGCTCAACCAGGTACAAGGCATGGACGTGAGCTTGCGATGATTGAACAAATTACTCGTGCTGATATGGCAGCGTTGTTGATGCAAGAACTTAAATTAGCTGATCTTTACAGCAGAAATGCACCTGAGCAAAGGAAAGAGCTAAAGTTCGAATCTCCAACAAAAGATTTTATTACTCTTGGCGAAAGCAAAATAGAGAGGCCGCTGGCATCTGATATTTCAGATCATCCATTGCGTGAAGATATTGAAACAGTTCTTAAACTTCAGGTGCGAGGCCTGGAATCCAACCCTCAATTCCTCTTTTTCCCAGATAAAGAGATCACTAGGGCTGAGTATGCTTTGATGTTGGAAGATGTACTTATTCAAGTGACGCAAGATTCAGCTCAATCTACTAGATTTGTAGGGGACACCTCACCGTTTGTGGATGTTCGGCCAGACGCATACTACTACAACGCTGCGCGCACCCTTGTTTCAAGAAATATTATGCAGCTACAAGACAAGGTTCGTGGTGAATTTGGTCCTGATCGAGCGGTCGCTGGTGCTGATGTGCTCTTGAGTTTGCGCCTTCTCAAAGATGAACTACAGCGCTTTGTAAGATCTCCGAGCAGTTGATGAGATATGAATTGCAATGTCCTGGTTGTTGATGACGAGCGAAGTATCCGTTGGGTCCTAGAAAAAACCATCTCTCGAGCTAGTGCAACGCCTCACATTGCTTCGAATCTCCAAGAAGCACTGGAAATTCTAGAAAGCCAATCCATAGACATGGCATTTGTTGATATTCACCTGCAACAGGAGAATGGGCTGGCTTTCACTGAAGAAATTTTGAAGCGATTCCCTTCCTTGTTGATCACGGTGATGACCGGTCAGAACACAATGTTCAACACGGTAGAAGCCATGAAGAAAGGGGCTTTTGAGTACATCACGAAGCCATTTGACATCCAGGAGGTAGAGGAAATCCTCAAGAGAGGCCAACATCTTATTAGAAGCCATAGAGACGACCGCCAAAGCCAACTTCAACTTACCCACCGCGAAGAACAAGAAATACTGATCGGAAGAAGCCGTGAAATGCGCGACATCTTCAAGTTGATTGGTAGAGTAGCTGCAACCCATCTGACCGTACTAATTCTAGGAGAGAGTGGTACGGGCAAAGAATTGATTGCACGTTCTATTCATTCACATTCCGACCGTTCAGAAGCACCATTTATTGCGATTAATTGCGCGGCAATCCCAGGGGAATTACTAGAATCAGAGTTATTTGGTCATGAAAAGGGGGCTTTCACTGGGGCTGTTGATCGCAAACGTGGAAAATTGGAGCTTGTAGGCCGAGGAACTCTTTTTCTTGATGAAATTGGAGACATGCCACTAAAGCTGCAAGCAAAGCTGTTAAGAGTTCTTCAAGAGCGACAGTTTGAGCGGGTGGGAGGTACTGAGCTGATCCCCGCTACCATGCGAGTGATTGCGGCTACACACCGGCAATTAAACAAGATGATTGCGGAAAAGGAATTCCGTGCCGATCTTTTTTACCGGTTAAGCGTGTTCCCCATTAATGTGCCCTCGCTCAGGGAACATCGTGAAGACATCCCGCTGCTGGTAGAACATTTCCTGAAAAAAGGCCGTCAAGAACTAGCAGTAGGGAGAAAAAGTATTACAGAAGAGACGATGGAGATTCTTCAAAAATATTCTTGGCCAGGAAATATCAGAGAATTAGAAAATGTAGTCAAAAGTTTGATGATTATCAACGTGAGTGAAATCATTACCAAAAATGCGCTTCCACATAATCTGCTCAGACAAGCCCCACTCCCAGAATATGAAGAGACACTGGAAGAATTGGCCTACAAAAAACTACATATCGTGATTCCTGAATTTGTTCATCAGCAAAGAGAGGATTTGATGGACGCCGTTCTTCACCAGATAGAAAGACCCTTATTGCAATTGTTGTTGGAAGAAACTCGGTGGAACCAACAGAGGGCTGCTCGTATTCTGGGGATCAACAGAAATACTCTTCGCAAAAAAATTGAGATTTTACAGGTAAGAAGACTCAGTTCCTCAAATAGCCAATAGATGAAATGCTCAATCGAGTTTTAGAAACCATTCATCAGAGAATTGTGTCAGGTGAAACTGACTCTTCTTATGTAGCATCCCTTGTTCAAAAAGGAGAAGATAAGATTCTGAAGAAAATTGGTGAAGAAGCCACAGAATTAGTTTTGGCTGCTAAAGGTCAAGATCGTGCTGCCATGGTGCATGAATTGACTGACCTCTGGTTTCATTGCCTTGTCTTGATGGCCGAAAAAGAAATATCCTTAGAAGATATTGATAATGAACTAAAGAGTCGTTTCGGCCAATCAGGAATTGAAGAGAAAGCTTCTCGCAACAAATCCTGACCATTTTCTGTTGTTTTACCCAAATTAAGACCTATGTTTACACCTTTTGAATCGTTCGGCATCAAATTCCGCAATCAAATCCTTGCTCCGGCAACAAAAGAAAACCTTGCAAACCACCGCGGGATTGTCACTGGAGAAATGATTCGTCACTACTCAGCCCTAGCAAAGCAAGGCGTAGGCACCATGCTTACAGAATCAGCTTTTGTTGCCCGTCAAGGGAAGATGGCAGCTGGTCAATTGGGCATTTCAGAGGAAGAGCACTTAGAGGGCTTAGAAAAATTAGTCAAAGCCACTAAGAAAGAGGGAGCATGTATTGGGATCAAGCTCTCTCATGCTGGCGCAAGAACTTCTGAGGAAGTTTGTGGAGAAAATCCAGTGGGTCCATCTCTATACAACTTTGGCCGGGACTTCGATCTCAGCAGAGAGTTTGACGAGGGAGACATTGAAGAAATCATCCTACATTTTGTCCATGCTGCAGAGAGAGCTCAAGAGGTTGGATTCGATTTTATTGAAATTAATGGCGGAGACCAACTGCTCTTAGATCAATGCTTTTCTGTCAGGTTCAACAATCGAGACGACGACTACGGATCCGAAACTATCGAAAACCGCTTGCGGCTTACTTGTCAAATTATCCAAGCCATACGTGATCGGAAAAGTGTTTCCATACCAATAAGTTATTATTTTTCCATTTTTGATAAAATGGAAGATGGATTTTTGATCACTGATCTTCATGAGACACTCCAACTCCTAGAAAGCAGTGGGGTTGATATTTTTCATCCATTTGCAGTGCATGTAATGAATCGGTGCTTTGATTCGGAGGAGTCTTTATTGGAATTGATTGGCCTAAACACTGAGCGACCTCTTGTAGCAGATGGTAACATCAAGTCACCACAAGTGCTCTTGGAGGTACTAAATATTGACAAGGTGCATTTGTACGTTCTTGAAAAGACACTTTTAGCCCGTCCAAATTGGTTTAACTTTCTGAAGAAAAAAGTAGCGGATCAGGAGAAGTAATCATGCCAAGTTTATCTGAATCAAAACATCGCTCTGATCCATGTCGGGTAGCTATTGTTGGTTTGGGGACTGTCGGAGGGGGAGTTGCAGAAATCCTCTGGCAACACGCGAAGGAAGATCACAATGCCATTCAATTAGCAGGCATTTTAGAGAAAAACCAAGAAAATCCAAACCTACCTATTTGGGCACAACGCGATCAAAATCTACTCTATTCCTCACTTGAGGAGTTGCTTGCTGATCCTTCCATTCAAGTAGTTGTAGAGACAGTCGGGGGACAAACATTCGCTCGTGAGTTGATTACCAGAATCCTTGAATCTGAAAGAGATGTAGTTACTGCCAACAAGGATCTGATGGCAGTGCATGGTGAAGAGTTACTCACACTAGCTGAAAAAAATGGGAGACAACTTCTTTTCGAGGCCAGTGTTACAGGAGCAATCCCTGTAGTCCGATTGCTACAAGACTACTTTCATGTGGATGATATTGAGAAGGTCAGCGGTATATTTAATGGAACTTCCAATTTTATCTTGACCGAAATGGAGCAGAAGCAACTATCTTTTGAAATTGCTTTGAGGCAAGCCCAGGATTTAGGTTTTGCTGAAGCTGATCCAACTAATGATATTGCCGGATATGATGCTCGCTACAAATTAGTCATTCTAACTTATCTCATCACCGGCGTTTGGTTGGCTCCAGAGCAAATTACTCTTGAGGGAATTGAACATCTGGAACCTGCAGATTTTGCTTACGCTTCAAGGATGGATCGGCGCATCAAACTAATCGGTTATCTAAAACGAGAGGCTCAAAATCTGAAGGCTTTTGTATTGCCACTGATGGTTCAAAGGGGGACTGCTGTAGCTGAGATAGGTGGTTCAACCAATATTTTATCGATTCAAGGTAAATTTAGTGAGGAAATCTCAATGGTTGGGAAGGGGGCAGGGAGTTTACCAACAGCTTCTGCACTGGTTGCTGATCTTGAGAAAATCTCCAAAGGATTTAGCACAAAAAACAGGCCTTCAACAAAGCAATATAGGCTCCAGCCTTTTGAAGAGTACATCTTCCGGCACACTCTAAGAATTACAGTAAATGACCAGCCAGGAATTGTCGGTCAAATTGGTCAAGTTTTAGCAGAACACGAGATTAATATTTACGCAATTGAGCAACTGCCTCAGTATCACCAAAAGGAGGGATCTCATTCTATAATTTTCACAATCACATTGGAAGCTTGTCAAGAAGCGCTGTTAAAAAAAGCTCTTGAAATAATCAACAAAGTTGATTATTTGCTGCAACCCATTTCTGTTTTACGTGAAATCGCCTAGGATTTCAGATGCGCTGGTTGTGTAGAAATTTATGGGGTCTTCTCTTAGGGATGGTTCTCCTTTCTTCAGCAATCCTTCTTTATCAATCCTACCAAAGCGCAGATAGGCCGGAACCCTCATTGATCAGCGAGGCAGCCCACCTCATCGCAAGTCCATTTCAAAAAGCTAATATTTGGTTTTCAAAATATTTTGAAGAGCTTGAATCATATTTTGAAGAGCTTGAAGACCTCAAAAAAGAAAACCAGTCTTTGAAAAAGCGGATCTTACATCTCAATAATGATATAAATGCACTCAATGAAAAAGTTGCCCAGAACAACTCCCAATCTCTTCAGTTAAATTGGGCAAATAGCTATCCAGAACCCGTTATCTTTGGAGATATCTTAGGAATCAGCACCGATCCGCTGACTCAAGTTTGGTGGCTCAATCTTGGTGCACAAGATGGCATAGAAGTAAAGCAACCCGCTGCCGTCGCGGAAGGGTTGGTGGGCAGAGTTCAGAATATCTCTGCAAAACAATTAACCATTCAAATCATTATGGATCAACGCAGCCGATTTCCTGTTTTAGTGCAACGAACCAGGAGTAGGGGGATTGTGGTTGGTAATGGCAGTGGGATTGAGCTAAGGCAGGTACTTATAAGGGATGAATTGAAAATTGGGGACCGGATTATTACCAGTGGCTTAAGTCAATTATTTCCTAAGGGATTGTTTGTTGGACAAATCAAAGAAATCGTCCAATCAGAAAACCAACTATTCCAAACTGCAGTCCTTGAACCAGGTGTTGATTTCAGCCGATTAGAGTCAGTGGGTATTCTTCCACTGGAGTTGGGTTTGTTTGATCCAGATCAACCTCAAGAATGATATGCTGCCAGGATTAGTTTTTTTAATCCTTTTTGGCGTCGAAGTCATTTTTGGAGGCATATTTCATGAGCCATTGCCTTTTCCTGTCAGGCTTGTCTGGCTTGGTGTGGCATTTTTGATTAGAGCAAATTTTCGAAGTGCTGTTTTTTGGGGAGGACTAGGCGGAATTTTTAAGGATTCACTGAGCCATGGATTGCTGGGCCTCGAGGGTTTTTCATATCTACTCTCCTTAGCCATCCTTCATAGAATTCTTCAAAACAAGCAGATGATTTCTGATGGGTATTTTCTACTAATTTTCCTTTTCACATTTTCAATCCAAGAAATTTTCAACGTTTGTTTACAAAACTGGCTTTTCCTTGATAGCACCCTGAAAAGTCTTCTTATCTTGGTGATCTACGGTACCCTGGCACATGGTCTGCTGGCGACTATGTTTCTAGGTTCAAAATTGATTTGGACATCTCGTTTTCCATCGAGGAAGCATTATTGATGAGCCCAGCAAAAATCTTATCGGAACAAGATCTTTTCAGAACTCGTGTCATCTGTATTGCGCTGGCTATTGCTTTTGTATTTTCGTTTTTGGGTGGTCGTCTTTGGTATCTTCAGGTGATTGAACATGAAGAATACCAGAGTTACGCTGAAGGTAACCGAATACGACTCCGTCCAGAACCAGGGTTACGTGGACAAATTCTTGATAGAAACGGTCAAATTTTAGCTGAGAATCGTCCTGCATACCACCTACAAATGGTCTGGGAAGACGCTCCGAACCCCCTCCAAACTCTTAAAAAGCTTTCAAAAACCTTTCAGTGGCCCCTAACTGAACTGCAGGGAAAGTCCCAATACGCTAGTAGAGCACCTTTCAGATCCATCCGTTTAAAATCAGACCTTACCCCAGATCAAGCAGCCTTCTTACAAACTCATTCTGACAAATTTCCAGGAGTCACCGTGGAAATGGAGGCGGCACGCTTCTATCCCCATGGCAAAACTGCTGCTCATGTCCTTGGGTATGTGGGAGCAACAAATAAAAGAACAGAGGAATTGCCCAGTAATCAAAAGCGTTCCAGGAGTATTGATGGGAAGGCTGGGCTAGAGATGACTCTGAATGAATTTTTGACTGGGCTTGATGGTGGGCGACAAGTTGAGGTTGATCACATTGGCAGAGAGTTAAGGACTATTCCCCCAGTGATTGCTTCAGTACCTGGGAAAACTCTCCAACTAACCATTGATATTGAATTGCAGAAAGCAGTTGAATCCGCAATGGACAATCAGACTGGAGCAGTACTGGTGATGCAGCCAGGAAGTGGTGAAATCCTAGCAATGGCTAGTCTGCCGGCTTATGATCCCAACTGGTTTGCCAACGGCATTGATCCAAATTTGTGGAACCAATTGCTCAATGATGCAGATCGCCCCTTGGAAAACAAAATTGTTCAGGGAGCCTACCCGCCTGGCTCAATTTTCAAATTAGTCACTGCCTACGCCGCATTGGATCAGCAATCGATTGATCCAAGCCATGAGGAAACCTGCAACGGCTATTTCTATGTGAAGGGCCGGAGTGCCCCCTTTAAGTGTTGGAAGTCAGGCGGACATGGCCCAGTCGACTTGATAGAAGCCATTCGGGGGTCTTGTAACATTTATTTTTATCAATTGGCGATGGAAATGGGCGTGGACACGTTAGCTCATTACGCCAAAATGATGATGTTTGGTGAAAAATTAGATTTGGGGTTTGCTGGGGAAAAGTCCGGCTTGATTCCTGATTCAGATTGGAAAAAAGCAATCTTCAATGAAAGATGGTATCCGGGAGAAACACCATCGGTAGCCATTGGCCAGGGATACGTGAGTGTCACTCCCATTCAACTCGCAAATTTTGTAAATTTGATTGCTTCCGGGGGTATCTGGCATCCGCCTAAGCTTTTGCGGGATCAGGCAGAGTCACCTAGCCAAACAATTTTAGACCAGAGAATCATAGCTCCTTTGCTTCAGGGAATGGTAGCTGTGGTAAATGATCCAAATGGTGGAACAGCTAAAGTTGCTCGAATTGATGGCTTCACTGTCGCGGGTAAAACGGGCACAGCCCAGATCATCAGCCATGAAACTCGGAAAAATCTCACCAAGGAGGAAAAAGAGCTTCGAAAATACCAGAATCATGCTTGGTTCGCAGGCTTTGCACCTGCAGAAGCTCCAGAAGTTACAGTCCTCGTCTTGGTTGAGCATGGTCAGGGGGGAGGCAAAGCTGCTGCACCTGTAGCCCGGAAGATTCTGGAGTTTTATCAGGAACATCGCTACGGTCGAAGTGTAGCCAGTTCATTTCAAGATCAAACAGTGCCATTTTCTTGGCAACTAAATAATGCCTTTGACCAGCCATAGGATGAATTTACAGCAACATCGACCCATCACACTTGCCTCCTCCTCGCCTCGTCGAAAGAGTTTTTTAGAGAGTTTCGGCCTTCAATTTACTAGTTTTTCACCTGATATTGAAGAAGTTCGCAAATCTGGGGAACAGCCAATCGCATACGTTCGAAGGATGGCATTGGAAAAAGCAGAAGCGACTCAAGGTAACTTCACTGAAAGTTTGATCTTGTCAGGAGATACGGATGTTGTTCTTGACGGTGAAGTCCTAGGCAAACCAAATGATCCTGAAGATGCACTTTTGCTTTTAGAGCGGCTCAGTGGCAGAGATCACCTAGTTCATTCTGGTTACTGCCTAATGGACTCCAAGAACAATTGGACTCATATTGGAGATGTCACTACAAGAGTTTGGCTGAGATCTTTGCCCAAAAAATGGCTGGAATGGTACATTTCCTCTGGAGAGCCTCTCGACAAAGCAGGTGCCTACTCAATTCAAGGATTAGGTACGCTACTCGTGGAGCGGATTGAGGGCTCGTACAATAACGTTGTAGGTTATCCAATAGAGATCATCATGGATGTTTTACATCGTGAAGGCTTCCTTTCTTTCTCAAACAAATAGATCCTGACTGTTGTCATTCTTAAAATGAATCAAATTTTTCGATACGTTTCTTTCATACTGATTCTCTGGGCTACTTCTGATCAAACTCTCCGAGCAATCGAAGTTGAACAACCACTACCCCCTGAAGTCATTGAAGCAAAAGTTCGATTTCAGTCTTTGCCAGAATATTCAGAAATTTGGGGTGCAGGCGGTAAAGACACATCCCTCAAGGAAATGGTACTTGGAAAATATTCAGACGAATTTACGGGATCCATCAATCAATCTGAACAATTGCTCAGGGTTGATCTGATTTATGGTTGGACAGAAACTTGGGCTCTTGGAGCAACCATTCCATGGAAGCAGAAGAAGCAAAGTACCTCGCTTACATTCTCTGGCATCAATAAAACTGCTGAGCTTCAATCTGTCGAAAAAAATGTCGCAAGCGATTCACAAGCTGGTCTAGGAGATGTAGCGCTGTGGATGCGCTACAACCTCTCCTCCAGCTATCGCTGGCTCTGGACCCTTACTCCCAAATTAGTTTTTCCGACTGGAGTAACTGGAAAGGCAAGAGGTTTCAAGCCTGTGGCCATTGGTGATGGACAAATGGATCTTGGACTGAAATTGCAGTCCCAATGGTATCCTCCCCAATCAGAGGGTGTACTACAAATCGCCTCGGTTGAAGGGCTGAATCAACTAAAGGGAGAACGTGAAAATTTAGCTGGTGAGAAAGTCAGTTACCAACCTGGCAACTCATTTGACATGAGATATGGTTGGATTCTAGAGGTAGAGAATTTTATGCTAGGAGCCGAGTTTTCTTGGTTTATTCAAGCACCAGATGCACTTGGTTCTGAAAGCGGGAGCACTCGGCGCCTCTATCAATGGAATTTTGAACTTGGTTACGGGAATTTAACTCAATTGGAACGTGAGCCACTGCCACTACCATTTCAGGTTCGTTTTGGTGTTCTCAGGCCATTTATGGGCGAAAACGTTCCGAAGACATCTCAATATTATCTGAGCGGGGATGTCTATTTCTGAGACTACTATTCTTCGATTCATCAGAAAATTTTGGGGAGCTACTTTATGTACCATAGGGGCTTTCCACCTCTCAGCCTGCAAAACGCAGAACAATCCGATCTCTCACCCCTATTATCATGAATATCCGACTACACAGGAAGAAAGGGTTTCTGAAATTTGTAGCCATGTTGCAGCTTCACATTTTGTTGTAGAAAAACGCATCGTTTACTTCAGGAAAGCAGGCACAAAAGATGATATCAACATGCCTCACTACAACACCGCATTACCTGATGGATACTACTTCTGTAGTGATCCTTTACTCCCGAAATCTCATCTAGAGTAAGACTCTCATTTCTGAAGCTCAGGAATATTTCTGAAATACTCCAAGGCCTTTGGATTTGCCAAAGCTGCCTGATTTTTTACAGGCAAATTGTGAACGACTGCTCGAACAGCCAACTCCACGATCTTACCGCTCAATGTTCTGGGCAAAGCAGCTACTGAAACAATCACCTCTGGCACATGTCTTGGGGTGGTATTCTGCTTGATTCGCCGACGTAACTGATCTTTCAATTCGTCTGTTAGTTCTTGTTGCTCTTTCATGACGACAAACAAAACTACTCTCACATCGTTATTCTTATCCTGCCCAATTGCTAAAGCCTCAAGGATCTCTTCAAAGGTTTCCACTTGTCTGTAAATTTCTGCGGTGCCAATTCGGACTCCTCCAGGATTCAGGACTGCATCTGAGCGACCATGAATAACAAATCCGTCTTGGGTTGTTCTTTCAGCATAGTCCCCATGCGTCCAGATCCCCTCAAATCTTTCAAAATAGGCTGAACGATATCTTTTTTGTTCTGGATCATCCCAGAAACCAATTGGCATAGCAGGAAAAGGTTTGGTACAAACCAATTCGCCTTTTTGTTCTTGAACTGGTTTTCCCTCTTCATCAAAAATGTTAACAGCCAACCCAAGGCCAGCACTCTGAAGTTGGCCCCTATAGACTGACCTGACAGGACAACTAAGCATAAAGCAGGACACAATATCAGTTCCTCCTGAGATTGAACCTAGAAGAACTTCGGCCTTTAATCTATTATATACATAATCAAAAGATTCATGAGCTAGTGGGGAGCCTGTAGAAAGAATTGCTCTTAATTTCAATAACTTCGTATTCTCAGGAGTCTGCCATTTTTGTTTTTCTAAGGCTGAAATGTATTTTGCGCTGGTGCCGAAAATAGCCCAATCATCTTGTTCACACATTTCCCAGAGCGTCTTCGCTCCTCTTGAGAAAGGAGACCCGTCATAAAGAACAATTGTAGCTCTTGATGCCAGGCCAGCAATCAGCCAATTCCACATCATCCACCCACATGTTGTGTAGAAAAAAAGCCTTTCATTAGCTCTTAAATCTACGTGATATTGATGCTCCTTCACCAATTGAATCAGGGATCCCCCATGACTATGCAGAATACATTTTGGCTGACCAGTGGTACCTGAACTATAGAGAATAAAAGCTGGATGCAGAAATGGAGTGTCTTCAAAAAATAATTCAGTACCCAAAGGTGCTGGCTCAGGAAAATCAAGCGAAGTTAAGTTCAGCTTCGAAAACTCAGTCCCCGCTACAGCCTCTGTACCAGGGAAATGAATGAGATGCGTGACGGACGGTAGTGCCTGACAGATCTCTATTATCCTTTGAGTGAGATCAATCGGCTTTTTATTGTAGCGAACCGAGCGACCTGCAACGATCACCGTCGGTTTTGTTTGTCCAAACCGATCAAGCATTCCCTGTACACCAAAGTCCGGAGAACAAGAGGTCCAGATCGCTCCTAAAGAAAGGGTTGCCAAAGCTGCAATTACAGCTTCAGGGCCATTAGCCACATAACCACCAACCACGTCTGAAGCCATCACACCAGTTTCCCTAAGTACCTGCTGAAAGCTCGCAACACTTGCTCTCAATTCCCCCCAGCTCAATTCTCTGCGAAGACCTGTTTCATCATGAGAGATTATGGCAATTGTCTCATCAGCTTGGTCGTGATTCAGGCAGTTTTTTGAAAAATTGATCCTTCCTTTTGGGAAAAATTTTGCTCCAGGCATCAACTGGGGATTTTCCAAAGCTACTTCGCCTTGAACTCCCTGAAGTCCCATATCCTCCCAAATTGTTCGCCAAAAGATTTCTTGATTTTCTATACTGAACTTATGCAGTTCACTGTAATCATTTAGGTTGATAGAATTTTCAGCGGAGATTCTT
>NYTS01000104.1 GCA_002683655.1 Deltaproteobacteria bacterium | reverse complement strand
TAATAATAATAATAATAATAATAATAATAATAATAATAATAATAATAATAATAATAATAATAATAATAATAATAATAATAATAATAATAAGGTAGATCTGATCAGCTTCCCATAATAACATTATTTTGATCTAGTGAATCTAATTCATGAAATATTAAAGAAAGAATTATATTTTTGAAATCCATACATCGAGATACGTCTACATATGGAAGGATTTGCATGTGTCAAAAATATTGAGCAAAATCATTCAAATCATATGTTTAATTTAAGTATTTAGTCCCGCGCAGCGGCCGAAAATTTGAGATTTTGATGGATTTTGACCGATAAACTATCTTCTAGACGATATTGTGGGACTTTGAGATAATTTTTATAAAATCTGATTAATACAAAAGTTCTTATCTATCTTGAAACGTTCAATAACGAAATATTGGATTTGTATTATGTATATTTACCTTATTTTTCAATCAAATGTAAAGTGAAAAATGAAAAATTTTCTCAAGATTGAGAACTCGATTTAAGAATCTGAATAATACGATTCAATTACCCTGAAAAACCGTTTCTTAAACAATTTTCAGAATTTTCATATGATATTTCAATCCCTTAATATTTGGTATCAAAGTTTTACCTAAATTATGGGAAGGTGATCAAAACTACCTTAATTGTCACATATATATAAATAAATGTTATTATTCTTTAATTATAAATAATAAATAATAATAATAATAATAATAATTGTCATATATATAAATAAATGTTATTATTCTTTACGATGGCCCGGCACCTCGCCCAACCGCATTCCTCCTCGGCTGTGGCGGCAAACTCATCGGAAACATCAAATCCTCGTCGTCGTCCTTCTCCTCATCCGAGAAATTATACTTGGACACTGTACCATGTGGTCTCGCCCATGATGGTAGCTGCGGTCCATTGTAGATATTTTTTCGCCCCGGACTCGGAGGGATTGGGATTGGTTTTGATTTTGCACGGGCGATGAGTGCTTCGTCTTCCATGTCTGCGTCATCCGATGGTCCAGCTTTCGTTGTCGGTGGTGGTGGCGGGGGTGGGCGTGGAGATCGATGTGGGGTGTTCGGTATCATGCCCATGTGGCCGCCAGCAAAGGAAGCCGCAATATCCAGCCTAAGAACAGAACAGTATCAAAAGTAACATGGGTAAATTGATGGGATGTAGATCTATAACTGATCAATAACATACCCCGAGATCGGGCTCATTGATACAATCATTTGCTGTTGTTGCCGTTCCCTCATTTCAACAAATCTTCTGCGCGCAAATCTCAGTGCCCTGATAGTGATTGCAAAGCGTATCGACATAAAATATTCAAAATAAAACAGCAATCACAAATAAAACAACGGACCTGGGGGTCATGTGTATTTGGGGATCCGGAGCTGCCGCGCTAATCGACAGGACTGCCGCGCCAGCACTCGCAGGCGTGGCCTCAACTTGCTCTTCCGCATGCAATTCCTGATCGAAGATGTGGGGGGCTGCCGCCGCTTCTGCGAATTCTGCGAATCCGCCTTCTTCGAATGCTTCCTCAACTGTTGTTGTTTCGAACTGGTCATAAAAACTATCGTCGTTGTCATAAAAACGGTCAAATTTAAACGAGGCAAATGGTAGGGATGGTGCTTGCGGCGGGGATTGTGATGCTTCTGGTGGGAGAGTTAGGAACCACGGCATCGCCATTAACACCCCGGGGGTACTTTTTAAAAAAATAATGAATTTTAAAATAAAACTTTTTGAATTGTCGTGACCCCAGAGAAAAAAAAAATGTACGGGGGGTCGGCTCAAAGGTTCCCATTACACGTAAAAAGTTCCGGAAAAGGTTCACCCAGGGGGTTTTAAAAATGACGAACGTTGCAAACCAGTGCAGTCAAAACAATGAAGATGGTAGAAATTCGCGAAAGAATGCGCGTACGTTCTTCTGTTTTGTTTGTTTGTTATTTTTGGTTTGTTCAAGAAAATTGTTTCAGGTCGAGAAAAACAAGAACATCGCGCAATTGATTCAACGCCTTCGTGTGCAAGTAGGTGGTATTAATAATAAAACTAAACTTAACTGGTAGACCTAGTTCACGATAACCTACTGGGTGGGATAGATCTTGTTAGACTACTGTATCATTGCATATAATATATAATACTTGATCGTGATTAGTTTAATATAAATACATAATTGCAGCAAAAAAAGACCAAGGAAATTTCAAAGTCGGCGTCGGCGGCGACGAAGCCAAGTTTGAAAGATGAGAGGCTAAAGCCCGTTATCCCTGTGGCAGGAAAAACGGCTGGCTGCACACCAGGCTTCGTGGGCAAGACAGCGTCGGGCGAACTATGGATTATGAAGATGGGGATGGATAGCAACCATGGCAAAGCGACAACATCGATTGCCAACAAAAGCCGAGCACGCACGGGAGTCGCGAAGGATGCTATCAAGGAGCTGGTCGGCACGAAGATATTCGAAGTATACGCATGCCTTCTGAGCACGTGATGCTATGCTGCCCACGCCTGACCCTCGCCCTTCCCGCAACCACCCTGCTAGGTATTGTCATGCGGGCAGTTCATTGTGCCCGATGTGCGATTGTCGGTCAACGAAGTCTTGAACTGGTTTACCAGAGACAACCCCTTGGCCGTGTCCATGCTTCGCCACTTGAACGCCAAGCGCCCACCCTCAGATAAGCTAACGGGTGCGATGCATATCGGGTCCAAGTTTATCCCCGGATATCGAGATCTCTGCGATTTAGTTGCGGTAGACAACAGTGGCGCGGAGCTTTCCATGACGAATTTTGTATGGAAATACCGCCGCCCACCGAGCGTGGCGCGAGTAGACGGGTGCACCATTCCCATTCACGGGATCGAAGCTGTCCTGGCCGTGGCCAAGCTGGTGGCCGACACCGATTGTCTGGGTGGCAGCTTCGCCAACACCGGATTTGTGATTCGAAGGAACGCTATTGGCATGCCGCTGTCCGTGCGTGCTGCGAAGATAGATGCAGGTTTCGGCTTCAACTTCGATGGCCCGGAGAACGCCTACACCAAAACATTCATTCCCAGCCCATTTCCCACCGGCCGCAAGATGAAGGACCCGCGCGATATACAATTTGGCAATAATCAGACCTTCGACATTGAGTTCGAGAAGCTGCTGCCGGCCCAGAAGGAGCTCTTCATGCAGACATTCGAGCACGGAATGCAGCGTCTTGACAAAAAATTCATGACCAATATGATCTGGCGTAAGGACATTTTCAAAAGCGCCAAAGTCCATGTGAAGCGCGCGGACGTAAACAAGGCCGTGAAAACTTGGTCCATTTACCTTTCCCATCTTAGATTGGCTTACAGTAGTTCTTAGTTTTGTATTCGATCATACAACATATGATCAGTTATTATTATTAATAATAATGATCTGAAATTATGATTACATCTCAGAAAATTCATTAATCATTAAATTCCACCATATAACATATATCCCTTTATCGACATCCCCAAATTTATCCATATGGGTTAAAATTCTGTAAAAATTATTACAATTACTTAAATCTCTACTATTCATATCATATCCTATAATAAATCAATATACATACATACATCTGAACCGCCGGGAGGCCCTGGGTACCCTACAATGGCCCCTGGTACCTGCTGACACGTTGCCCCCTCTGGGGCTATGAGAGGAGCCCCCTCTGGGGCTAAGGTGTCCCGTCTGGGACGTGATTGTCTTTAGAGGTCCCCTGTGGGACCTGTTGTTTAGTGCCGAGCCTAGGGGCTCGGCGAGTACGTGTAACTGGGCCTAGGAGACCAGTGTTTGTCTATTTTGGGACGGGCGCTCAGCGCGAGTTCAGCGGAGCCCAGTACTGGGCCCCACTGTCCTCCGCTGGGCCCCTGTCCCCCATTTTAGTCTATATCTAAACTAAACACAAAGAAATATTTGAATTACTGTAAAGACCTCAGGAGAGGCACTTGAGAATATTTGGGACTAAGTCCCCCACGAGATCTCGTGACCGGGGGACGGAACAAAGTTAACTTTAGTATTATAATATCCCAATTATAATATGCGACGCAGCAAGCGTTTGAGGAACAAGGGGAGCTCCCGTAGGGTGAGCGTGGGGGCAACCATGGGGTTGACCCCCCGCAAGCATGCCGGGGCAAACCTGCAAGAGGAACGGGCTCTTGAGTCCGCCACAGCCGCCGCCCAAAGCCTGAACGATATGGCTGGGCCGCCGCCAACAGACCTAGAGACTCGAAGCGCGGAAGCGCGCCGAGAGTCCCTGGCTCTGATGAAGATGACCGCCGCAATGTTTGCGGATGAGAAACGTACCGAGGAGGACGAGGACGACGAGAGCGGAGCGAGCGATAGCCCGCCCGAGCTAGTGTCCGCGTCAGACGACGACAGCAGCAGCAGCGATAGCACAGACGACAGCGAAGACGAAGCCGGAGAAGAGAAGACAGCCACGCGCCAAAACCTGCAGGAGGAAGCCGCCGCCGAAGGGACGCCGAGCCGCCGGGAAGACCCCGCCGCTAGGCCGCCCGCCGGCCGCACCGACACCAAGCAGCCAGAGGCCCAAAGCCAAAAATCCGACCCCCGCCGAGAAGACGCCGCCGAAGAAAGTGCAGCCGGCTCACCCGAGCCCGCAGCTGCTACCACCGAAACTCCAGACGAAGAAAGCCCGGCCGCTCCTAGAGCCGCCGCCGAGACGACCCCCGGCGCATTTGCCCCCGGGGTCTCCGTGATCCAGACGTCCGGTCCCGAGTCGGAACCCGACTCTGATGACCGATCCTTTATAAAGGGCTCTGGCGAGGGGACGAGCCCCGACGCCGCAGATGAGAGTAGCGAGTTCCGGTTGACGTCCAGCGAGGACGAGGCCAGTCCCTCGCCCCCGCGCGCCAACCGGAGGAAGGCCCGCGAAGAAGCCGCAGAGCGCGCCCGGATGGCGGCCCTCCAACGCGAAATGGCTGCACTGCGCAAGCAGGCCGCAGCAAACGAGGCCGCCAGGCGCCGAGCGATGGCCGCCGAAATGGCCAAGCTCCGTAAGCAAGTAAAGGTGGCCGCGAGGAATAACGCGGCCGCCCAGAAAGCGATGCGAGCCATGGCTGAGGCCGAACGCAAGTACGCCGCCCGCCTGGCGCAGGCGAAACGGAATAGCTTGGAGGAGGTCGCCCCGGCCGACGCGAAGAAGCCGTCGGAGGACCCCCCGAAGAGAAAACGGGCCAGCCCCCCGAAGTCTAAAGGGCCGGCGCCGAAGAAAGAAAAGTCCGACCGCGCCGCCCGCACCGCGGAGAAGAAGAAACAGAAGAGTTCGGGCCTTTTCCGCCACACGATAGACGGGGATCGCGTCACTGTGATGTGGATGGGGTGAGGTTCAGCTTGAGTTTGAGGTGTTCAGGATCTGGATCAGGTTAATAGATACGGAGCGAATCGGACGTAGGTGTGTGTACGACTTCATAGTGAGGGTAAAATAAACACAGGATTTGCTTGGTACGTTTGGCGAGCGGTCATGGAGGCTAACAACCTCAAGATCCTCCACGAGACCTTTCCCCAATCCGACTCCCGCCCAACTATGCAGAGTTGACCCGCCGATGATGTCTGTGGCGGCGCCTGTGAACGAGGTGAGGGTTAAGGGAGAGAGTTAAAGTTTAGTGTTGAAAACATATGACCTGCTGTAACGCGTCGATCTTCGACTGCAGAAGTCCACCCCACATTTGTCACAGTAATAACGTTGGAGGCTTCGAGACTACGACGGGACGTGTTACATACACACAGTATGTATACGTCATCGCTACCTCTATGTCAAAGTGAGTGACGGATCCCGGCCGTCAGACGGCGACATGGATAGAGGGGATCCCTCCCGGCCGTCAGACGGTGACATGGCGTCCGGGTCCGGACGCCAATGTGGACCCAAACTTGTGCACATTCCAAGGGCTGTCGTTCAGCCCGGGACCCCAAGAGCTAATGCCCTCACCGCAGCCAACCCGGCATACTTGACCCCCGCAACCTTCGCACCCCCTCGCCTTGGTCCACCCCGAGCACTCACCGTACCATTGACCGGGGTTGGCGATTCTTTTGCTTCGGCGGTTGGTTGCCGTAGGTTGCTTGCGTTTGCAAGTTGGTGGTACGTATCCATCGCGGATTCACTTCCAGAGTTTTCTGTTAGCTGTCATCGCCTCTAATTCTTCGAAAGTCTCAGTGACGGGGGTGTTCCAAAGGGAACGAGTATCAGGGAAAGATATAGAAGTAAGTGTATATCCCTCGAGGTATATCCACGGAACGATCTGTCACCAATTTTGTCAACCCCTTCAGGGATTGTGAAACTGAAACTGTGTCCGAGAACTTCACCTGACACCATCTGCACGGCATCATTCTGTATTTTAACCAATAGTCGTGAAAATTTTGGCGGCAATAGTCGTCAAAGCCCTTATGTCGTGCTGTCGCGCGAGACGCAACACCAGTGCGGTGTCGAAGACCGACGATCCTCCAGCCTCCTGTGGTGACGAGCATAAATGTGTACACTAGTATGCCTTCACGGTCGAAGGCATCATTCCGTATTTTAACTCTCATCCCTAAAAATAATAAAAAATTAAAAAATAAAAAGTAAAAATAAAAAAATTCAATAGAGAAGATTGGTACTTCCCGTTCAATGATCACATGGAACGAGGTTCCATTATAGTAATATTGATCTTGAATTAAAATATATAAATATTTTTCAACTCGTTAGATCTAGCCTATTTATCTATCATGTCTTCTTCTTTTTTTTCGGGTATAAATTGATGATTTGTGATGGGTGGTGTGGGTAGAAAAAATAGTGATTTTCATTCAAAGGTGTTGTATATTAGGTATGTTTCATTCAAAATGGTTATGTCATTCAATAGGTGTGTGTTGGGTGTGTGTGATGTTAGGCGCCCTGCACCGCGAAAAACTGGATTCCAGAATCCTCGTCGTCGTGTGCTGACGAGTCTACATCACTGCCGTCCTCTTCCATGCACACGGCATCTCCGCGCCCCCGAACCACATGCGTGCTGATTCCAACGTTCAAAAATTCACCACTGTCGCACTCGCGCCGTTGTAATGGATCACTGTCTGCTCCGAGGAAAATGTCCCCGTTCACGTGTGTGTGAGTGCTCTCGGGACACATCCATCCATGCATCCACCCACCCACCCACCCATCCATCCATCCATGCATGCATCCATCCATGCATCCATCCATTCTTTTGTTCATGTTCATCTTGGTTGGTTTTGGCTACTGATGCGACCATTCATCCATGCTGCTGATGCGGCCATCCATCCGTGCTACTGATGCGACCATTCATCCATGCTGCTGATGCAACCACCCATCCGTGCTGCTGATGCGACCGATGTCAACGCGGAAGGACAACGGCGCACAAGGATGGACACAGAAATGGACAGTGAAATTCAGCGACAAGTACGTAAAGCAATACGAACGCAAAGAGCTGGAGAGAATCCTTGTGAGGTCAAAGAGGGAAAAACTGGGTAAACAAATAGACTACATTATGGTGTCGTCGCGATGGAAGTCCAGCATCCAAAGCTGCAGGACACGTTGGCAACCAGCCATGCATCGCGACATTCACGGCGAGAAAAACGATCACACGCTGGTCGAGTGTATATGGAAATGGCGTATGCGAGTAACCAAGAGTAAGAGAAGCAAGGACTACACGTGCCTATTCACCCAGGGGGTAGATGTCAACGAAAAAATGCAAGCATTTGAGCAAGCTATCAAACAAAAGCTCGAAGAGCAACAATACTCAACCGCGGACGACAACACTACCATGATGTATGATAAGATGTGCAATGCAATCCAGCATGCATCCGACATAGTGCTTGAAGAACGCGAGCACAAAGGCGGCATCCGCAGGGAAGTCTCAGAGAAGACACAGAACCTCTTCAAAAAGAGAACACAACTGAAAGGAAAAGGCACACAACAACAATACAGCGACGTTCAAAAAAAAATAAAAGCAAGCAGCCTAGCCGACTTCAAAAGTTGGGTGGGCAAATGGTCAGATGTCATAAGCGAGGCAGCAGGCAAAGGAGACACGCGCAAAATATACGAGGCAGTCAACACGCTAGCATGCAAACAGGAGCAGCCATCGCCAAACCTAACTACCGACCATGAAGGACGCACACTCAAATGTGCAGAGGAAGTCGCGGCAGCATGGAACCACTTCTTGACATCCAAATTTGCAGCAACTGCAGCCGAGCATGAGAGAGATGAAATGGAAAAGCTACCAGAGACAAAAGGGACGCAAGGCCTGACAGATGCACAAATAAATAGAGGGCTGGCGAGGATGGGCAACAACAAAGCTTGTGGCCAAGACAATATCCCAGCCGAACTATACAAGCACAGCAAGGAATGCAACAAACTCCTCAAAGAACTACTAAAGAAAATATGGCTAGAGGAAGACGTACCGATAGCCTTCGCGCAAGCAACTTTCGTCATGCTTTACAAGCACAAGGGTTCATCAGACGACCCGACGAAATACCGCTGCATCGGCCTCCTGCCACATGCATATAAAGTTTTGACACAATGCCTACTCGAGCAACTAGAGAAAGAAACAAGCAACTATCTATCAGAGTGGCAAGCAGGCTTTCGCAGGCAACGAGGTTGCAGGGACAACACACTAACACTCCGCACAATATATGATGACATGCTTGAAAAGGGAGCAACGCTATATGCAACCTATATAGATTATAGCGCTGCGTTTGACTCCGTCTCGCATAAATTCATAGATGCGGCGCTCAAGAAAGCGGGTGCCTCGAACAAGAGCCGCGCGCTATTTAGAGCAATCTATAAAGCTGCCTCAGCAGTAACAAAGGTGTCAAGCACTGATGGAACTGAGGTAAAATCCAAACCATTTCCGATAAGACGTGGAGTCGTCCAGGGCGACATCACATCTCCCCTGTATTTTATACTGGCATTGGAATTGATTTTAAAAACTCACGACAACATCGAGGGAAAAGGCGTACAATTTGGCGATAGACAGGTGTGTACGCTTGGATACGCGGACGACGCCGCGCTCCTCGATAACAACCTACACATCGCATCAACCAGGGTGACAGCGATTGCTCAAGGATCAAAGCGGGATGCTGATATGGAAATCAGCATACCAAAAACGAAGACGATGCATGTGAAGGAACAAGGACGCATTTCACCAGTAACAAGCTAGGAACAAGCTAGAAACGTATGCAAACACACCTGCCCCCACCTAGGATGCCGAAAGGTATTCTATAACACGCATGGCTGTAAGGTACACGCTGGGAAGTGTAATTGGAAAAACGTGTTCATTGCAGACAAAATTCTGGCAGTAAAAGGAGACACAGGGTCACCTACCCGCCGTTTTTTGATAAGCTGGCACGGCTATGGACCTGAACACAACTCATGGCAACCACGCAAGAACCTACAACCAGAAATGGTGAATGAATTTTTAAATGCAAACGACATGTATGATCATAACTGGCCTGGGGTACGTTGCCCGCACTGCGATCAGCCATGTAAGAGCGACCATGGCCTAAACCTACATCTACGTAAATGCCTTTTGAAACCAGAAGACGAACAAAAATTTAAGGGCACCTGCGCAGAAGCGAAGGTCAAAGAAAATAAACTAAAGGAGTCACAGAAAAAAGAAGAAAACGCGAAGCATTGACAGTTGGTGGATAATTCAGACTCCATCCGTCTGTAATTACACCAAACATATCAACAAAGAACTCCTCAGTTGGTGGATAAATCCAACAAACAAAGAGACCACAGCACCCCTGTGTTTATTAGGGGGCTCACAGCACCCCTACGTCTATTAGGGGACGCACAGCACCCCTGTGTCTATTAGGGAGCACACAGCACCCCTGTGTCTATTAGGGGGCGCACAGCACCCTACTATGGCAGGGGTGTGACAGCACCCCTACTATGGCAGGGGTGTGACAGCACCCCTACTGTGGCAGGGGTGTGACAGCACCCCTACTATGGCAGGGGTGTGACAGCACCCCTAATATGGGAGGGGTGTGACAGCACCCCTGCTATTTGAGGGGTATGACAGCACCCCTACTATCGCAGGGGTGTGACAGCACCCCTACTGTTTGAGGGGTGTGACAGCACCCCTACTATTTGAGGGGTGTGACAGCACCCCTACTATTTGAGGGGTGTGACAGCACCC
>NYTS01000103.1 GCA_002683655.1 Deltaproteobacteria bacterium | reverse complement strand
CCCCACACAACGATGATCGTGGGTAGGTCAATAAAACGCTCAAAGATCGGACGCTGCAAAATCACAGAGTCCTCTGTACAGTAAAATCCTCGCTCTGGAGAGTAGGCCTCTTCACAGACACCAGTCGGACTTTCAAACCGAAATGTGGACGATTGAAAGTCAAAGTGTGTTGCGACAAACACGATTATCAGAATTCCAAGAAATCGTAAGCGAATCCCCATTTTACTCCTCCAATGCAGTTTATCTCGCAGTTTATAGAACCTGAATGCGTTAATCCTAAGTACTTCCCTGCAACACCCCCAAGTTGACACGCTCTCCATACCATTGTTTTGAGATCATGACTCCGTTCCTCTTAGGGTTAAAATCTCTTTGATCAAGCAGTTCAAATACCTGATCTAGGAAGGCAACTGCATCCTCCAGTTCCACATCTTTTGGATGTGGCTCGCTCACCCACAGAGTGACCTCCCCCCGTCATCCTCCCCAAAATTTTTTCCCTGCCCTAAGCTTTGCGAACCAACCAACACTACTCAGGGAAAAATCATGAAAAAAATCGTCTCAAAAACAACAAAATCATTACTGATGACTCTTCTTGTTATTCCGGCTCTATCAGCCTGTAAGAACATGCCTCCAATCGAACAAACCTCACCTCTACTAGGTGCTTATCTTCAGGGTTCTAACGTTTTGGAAGGTAATTTTCTCGAGAGCGATTCTTTTGAATTTAATCTTTCTCAAACATTTCAGCCACAAATCGAATTCATCGAGCAACTCGATTTTCAGTGGGTTGAAGAAGGGGTGCAATGGACGCAAACTACTGCGATAGATTTGTTCGACTTCGAAATTCCTGATGTGGACATTCCCGAACTTAGCGTTCCAAATGTAGCCCTTCCAACGATTAGTCTCCCAGAAGTCAGCCTTCCTGACGTAAGCCTGATTGGGTCGATCTTGCCAGTGACGGAGGCTGAAGAAGTGAAAGAATTACAAGATAACAAAAATGAATCCTTCCTAGCTAAAAAAAATCTGGTGAAAGCAAGCTTGATGGATGTTGATCTTTCTGCGGTTGATCTCTCTGGCAAAGACCTTTCTGGCGCAGACCTGCGAGGTTCAGATCTGAGCCACACTGACCTCACAGGAGCTAACCTAACTGGAGCACATCTATGGCAGGCAAAGATGAGAAAAGTAGCCTTGCGAGACACGGATCTATCTGGGATGGATTTCTCTGAAATGGATCTGAGTGGGGCAGATCTAAGGGGCGTCAACCTGAGTGGGGCCAATCTGTGGGGAACCAAACTATACCGCACAAATCTGAGTGGGGCCAATTTGAGTGGAGCCCGTCTCTCTAATGCAGATCTCTCTCAGTCAGAGCTCAGTGGAGCCAATCTTTCCAACGCTGAACTCTATAACACACAGTTAAGGAGAGCAAATCTCTCTGAAGCAAATCTCTCCGGAGCAGATCTACAAAAAGCCCAACTGACACATACCAATCTGCATAAGGCCAACCTGGCAAGTGCCTGGCTAGCTGGTGCAAATCTAAAGGAGGCCAATCTCTCTGAAGCAAATCTCTTCCGAAGCACTCTGCATGGTGCAAACCTACAAGATGCAGATCTAAGCGCGGCAAACTTGATGGAAGCATCACTGATCAAGGCCAACCTGCAGAATGTGGATCTGCAGGACGCGGATCTGAATAAGACCATTCTGTTCAAAGCCTCTGTCAGCAAATCTGCTCTGATTGAAGCGCAACTGTGCCTCACCAGCCTACCCGACTACACAATGCATAACCGAGATTGTGAGCAAACGCGATCAATCTAAGCTCTGATTTCTCTGTTTTCTTCCAAATGGCTTGACTTCATGGATCAGCAAAGGATGTTTCATCTGGGATTCCTATTAAGTTCAAGCATCTGGTCACTTTGCTTTTCAACTTTATACCCCTAAAAAAACATCATGGTTCACCGAGCTTTGTTTCAGTCCCTGGTGCTGGGATTTTTTCTTTTTTCTGTACAAAACATTTTAGCAAACGATTCGAAAGAAGCACGTACCCAGGCAGCTGAGAGATACCTGGCAGTAGTACCGATTTCCCAACTGCTTGATGACACTTTCAGAGAGATGAGCAAATCCTTGCCAAAAGCTATCCGTGAGGGATTCGTAGCACAAATGCGGATTGTCGTCAGAGCAGATGTTCTTGAAGCAGCCACTCGAGCATCACTGGTCAGACATTTCACCGTTGATGAATTAAACGCAATGGCTGAATTCTACAGTTCTCCTCATGGAGCCAGTGCCATGCGAAAATTCGGAGCCTACATGGCTGACGTGATGCCCGCTGTTCAGGAAGAGATGATTTTGAGACTGGATCACATGGAACGCCAGGTAGAATAGTTTTTGCCAGCTTCATTCATAGCGAATTTAGGATTTCCTAGGTAGGTTCAGTGTTTGTAATTACCAGATGAACTCGAAAGGCAGCTAAAATCGCAAGCGTGACATGAACACTTCTATTCAAGCCAATCCTTTTACTGCCTCAGTCTGGTGCCAGCTTCTTCCTCTCCTCCTATCTATCAGCGGACCACTCGTCCTCTACCTATTCACGATACCCCGTACCGTGGTGCTGGAAGACGATGGACTTTTTCTGATGGTTGCCAAGCATTTTGGGATCGCCCATCCTCCAGGTTATCCCCTCTTCACTGGCATCGCTCACCTATTTATGCAGTTTCCCTTTGGTACGGATGCCTTTCGAGGACACCTTGCCAGCGCGTTTCTGGGGGCTCTTGCCTGTGGAGTGCTGTTTGGCTGTGCTCGACTACTTGGGTCGTCTGTGTGGGCAGCTTTGGCTGGAGCCTGGGCATTTGGAGCATCTGAGCACTTCTGGTCACAAGCGATCATTGCTGATGTCTACACACTCAATGCTCTGCTCTTCTTTGCCACCTATCTACTGATTCTGAAAGCACTGCAGGCAGCAGATTCACAAACATGGTGGTGGGGAACCTCAATTTTCTTCGGGCTCAGTCTGGCTAATCATTACCCGCTGATGGCACTGGCTTTTCCGGGATTGCTGGTGCTCACCCTTCCTGTTTGGCGAAGAGTACTACCTAGTCTTCCAGAACTGATCTTACTCAGCCTGTTGAGCGCTGCGTTACCATACGCAGGAATGGTCTGGCGGTCTTTACAAAATCCATCAATCAGCTTCTACGGTCCTATCGAAGGTTGGCAGGGTTTCTGGTTTTACTTCAGTCGCCAGGGCTATGCCAGTGTAGATGTCAGTCCAAGTGCTGGTTGGTGGGATCGCTGGGAGTTTCTGCAATGGTTCGGCGTTGAAGCTTTCTGGCAACTGACCCCCTTGGGTTTTGGGCTCGCACTCTGGGGGTTGTGGAAACTGATGCAACAACTTTCCTTGACCGTGCCGGTCTCTGGAATTTTGATTTTCCTTAGCAACAGCGTATTGCTGTTATTGCTCCTAGCTTTTGACTTCGACTTCTTAAATATCGGTGTCTTCCGCCCTTACTCCCTCGTGTGTTATGGCTTACTTGGTTTGTGGTTAGCCATTGGTTTGGATGATTTCATTCGTCGTTTCATTAAAAATCCTGAATTCCAAACTTCAGGAACTGTCATCATTGCTTTGCTGATCGGGAGTCTGCTGCTTTTTCAAAATCTTTCAAAGAACGATCGGTCTGCTGATAACTTTGCTGAACGACATGCTGAATTGATCTTCCAGCTACTCCCAGAAAACTCAGTATTCTTTGTCTATGGTGATTCAGAAACAGGACCGCTTGGCTACTATCATTATGTTGAAGAGCGACGGCTCGATCTGGAATTAGTTAGCCTGCAAGGCCTAGTCTATGGGAACCGTTTGTTCCCAGCCCGTAGCTCTGAACGCAGAAAGCAGGAAGTGCTTCGTCAGTTTGTGAACAACAGCACTCGTCCTCTATTTTATTCAGTGGATTCTGAGCAGTTTTCACACAACCAAGGGGTCCGGCACTACGGATTTCTGAAGGAGGTTGTCCGTGGAGGCAATCCAACTGCTCTGCAATTGGTATTTCGGCCTGAAGCAGAAGCTTACTTCAAAGAGTTGTTGCAACAGCAACCCAAGGATCGCTGGGAGAGATTTCGTCGAAACAAGCTATTACATCAGTATGGAGACTTCCTTGGTTATGCCCTACTCGGTGGTGAACCTGAACTTCAGGGCAAGATCCAATCTCTCCTCCCTCTAGCTGAAAGTAATTTTTTCAGCCTGACCGGAATGATCGAGGTATTGATGACTCACCGAGCTCAGCCATCTCTACCTCAAATTGAAAGCTGGCTAGAACTCGCAGAGTCACTGCAAGATGAGACTCTCGACAAAGAACGCCAGGCTCGCTTTGCGTATCTACAGGGCTTTGCAGCCTTTCTCGGTGGGCATCAGCAAGAGGCTATTGAAGCTTTCTTCAAGTCTGCTCGCATTTATCCCCATCCTGAAAACGCCTCCCTCTCGGCCCTCCAAAAACTTGGCCGACAAATCGCCGAATAGGGGAATATTCAGTGCATCCTCGAAAATAACATAAACTCACTGACTAAATAGAATATGAGAAGCAAAACTTTGTTGATGCTGCTATTCGTTCTAAGCCTGCTGCCTAATTGGCTGCAAGCTGAACCTATTCAGGGCTTTGGACTTCATTTGAGTGTAGGGGATCTACAAATCTCCGACTCCTCGACAGAGCAAAATTATGTGAAATCCTACTCCTACGGTGGCATCGTAGATTATCAGTGGACAGCTTCCAATTACTTCTCGGTGCGCTTGTTTGGAGGAGAACACATAGGCAGTGCCCAACAGCCTAACAAACCTGATTACAATTATTTCAAGACAGGCCTGTTTGGGCTGGAATCCCGTGTATGGATAGGTTCTTCCTGGTTTCTAGGAGTACACGCCGGCCAAGCTTACTTGACCTGGATTGAATCAATGGAGAGTTATACGGAAATCGCTTGGGCCAACCAAAGTGGATACGGTGTGGGCTTTGAACCCCATGATGGCTGGACCTTTGCGATCTACACACAAAAGACCGGGGCCATGGAATTTGAGGATCTTCCAGATCAGGAAGTCGAAGGAATCCGTCTTGAGGCAGGTTATCGTTGGAAATGAAAGGCAACAGCCGAGAAATAGCTGATTAAAGCAGAAATTTAATTCTCAGAATAATCGACTGCTTAGTGGAAGGTCCGAATTTGGCGAGGAGATTCTTTAAAAACTGTCTTGGGCATAACGGGGATCGACTGTGAAGCTGCGTACTGGTCCAGTTGCATGCGCAGGGCTCTCAGATCACTGTAAGGCCTTGGCTGCCTATTGAGTTGCTGACTGATCGCTAAAACCTCCTGAATTCTTTTCTGTTCTTCCCGATATTCCTCAGTTGGAGGATAGGGCTTGAAGGGCTTGGCTCCCAGCAACAATAGAGTGGCTGCAGAAATCAGCAACAATTTCAAAAGTCTGGACATCGCGCTCCCTGTTCCTCAAAACGATTCTCAAGGGGATCATGACATCCTGTCTTGTAGCCGGCTTCATCCTGAAGAAAGCTTTTTTGTAGTCTTCCTTACTATGGACTCATCTTCAAGCAAACTTGAGCCCATCTAATCAAAACCGCTTAGACACTGATAAAAAAGCCAGGTTATTCATCTATGAATTCAAACCTCTGACTACTCCGCCTGACTTCAGAAGAAATACAGTGTTGTGGAACTGATTACTTCAACAATGTTTAGAGGATATTATGAAATACCTGATAGTGGCTTTAATCGCTTTGCTTTGCTGGACAAATACATCATTTGCTCAGAAGCTTGGACCGGTGGGCAAGCAAATGCTTCGGGAGTATTCAACAAAGGGCGAACTCACTTACTGGAGTTCGGTAGATACAGAGTGCCCATTCTACAGTGATTTGAATCTAAACCAAATCATTCGAGAGAGGATTTTAAAGCAAAACATTCGGCCTGCTTTTTACAAGAACAAACAACTGAGGAAAGCCCGAGTCTATGTGAAGGTTCACTGCTATTTCAAAGACTTCACTGTGATTACTGCGGATTTTGAACTCCAACTCGGCTACGACCTAGCTGACCAAGTACGCCTTGGCTATTCCTCTGAGGTTTTCCTGCTGAATCATCCCATTCAAAAAATCATAGTCGATATCGAATCCATAGTGGATGAAAAGGTAGCTGAATACGCAGCGGCCTATTTGGAAGGTGCTGTTGCTCGGTAATCTTCTTCAAGCAGCGTGCAGCAATAATTGGACATATACTCACTTTCAAAGACTTTTTGTTGGGATCGCGACCCAATCCATAAAGATTCTCAACCAATAAACTTCTTCAGCAATCTTTATTACTGATCTCTCCGTTGGGAAGGATCGTTTTACAGAAAATCGCACCACGCAGGATCGAGTAACTCAGATTGGCATCTCGCAAGCTAGCCTCCCTCAGATCAGTTTCTCGCAGATCCGCATTTCTCAAGTTGGCCCGAGATAAATTTGCCCCCCTCAAATCAGCGTAACTCAAGTCAATGTCCGGCAACTTTGCTGCTGACAAGTCACACCGGTTACAGACGATCCTTTCCTTCTGCTTGGCCACCTGCTTCAGTAGGCTATCGACATCCGACGGATTAAAACCAAGAATCGGGGATACCACAATTAAGAATGTCATCGGTGCGAGGAAAAATATCTTCATCGCACGAGCCCCATTTTTAATTGCGTGGGCAGATCAAATTTTCTATGAATTACAAGTGTCTCAAGAGTTATTTGGGAGGGAGGCCTGTGCATCCAAGTCTCTTTGATAGTACTTGTTTCCACTTCCCCAATCTTGTGGCAGTGCTTCTCTCATCTGCATCAGATTCGGTTCTATTTCAGGATAAGTCGAAAAATACTGTTCACTTCGCTGAAGTTGCTGAACAGGCGGAGGAGTGTAGGTTCCTGGAGGAACTGGGTGCCTCTCTGTCCAGAGATACTCGAGGTGTTTAGAGTCACATCCAGACAAAATAAGGGTCGCGCCAACCAAGTATAAAAGTGATTTCCTCACTATATCTCTCCATCGTTTGAGGTGATCAGAATTGATGTGCTTCAAATAATAGCAGTACATATATAACTAGATATTCAATCTTTTTTTGGCAACTTACAACTCTCTACTTCATGTCCACTCTACAATTATCTTGCCGATTACCCACCAATTCTCCTGTTTGCTGAACCACATCAGTTGGATTGACAGAGGCCAAAATATAAACGTAATTCCCTCAACTTCACTCTGAAGCAGGAAATTCAGAGCCAGACAAGGAGCCGAACATTGATCGGAGCATTCTACCCCAAAGAGACTCCTCTCACATGGAAGCCGTTCTTCTCGATTGAATCGGCAGGTCACGCAATTCCGGTTTTAATTTCCTACGGTCTGATTGAGTTATGAGAGAGAGGGGATCGGGGGAGGCGCTGAATCTGGACCGAAACCAAGACTTTGGTCCAGATTCACAAGGCACTACTGATCGGAGAGTTGGCTACACAAAAAGCTGCAGCGCAGCAGGTCGACGATACAATGCAATAGAAATATCAGAGTTTTCTCTCGTAGGGTGCTTGACCACCAGTCAACTCAAGATTTATCTTTGAAATATTATTGTTCAGCGCACTCAT
>NYTS01000102.1 GCA_002683655.1 Deltaproteobacteria bacterium | reverse complement strand
TGCTACCCATGTCTTTTTCCCTTATTTGACTGCCCCGAGGGTCAGTCCTTTCACCATTTGCTTCTGGGTCACCCAACCAAGGAACATGATCGGCAGGATCGCCAGGGTGGAGGCCGCTGAAAGCTTAGCCCAGAACAACCCTTCCGGACTGGAATAGGAAGAAATGAAGGCTGTCAACGGAGCCGCTTCAAATGCTGTCAGGTTCAAGCTCCAGAAAGACTCGTTCCAGATCAACACAATACTCAACAAACTCGTGGAGAAGATCGCTGATTTTGACAACGGAAGCAATATATAAAGAAAAATTTTCAAAAGACCATCACATTCCATCTGGGCTGCTTCCAAAATTTCCTGTGGAATATCTTTAAAATAGGTATAGAGCACCCAGATGACAATCGGTAGGTTCATCAATGTGTAAATCAGAATCAAGCCCAGATGCGTATCCAGCAGCCCCATGTTCTTGTAAAACAAGTACATCGGAATCAACACTCCAACGGGAGGCATCATCTTAGTCGAAAGAATCCAGACCAGCTTGAACTTTGTACGCTTGGTTGGTCGGAAGGCAAAGCTATAGCTTGCTGGTACAGCAATCAGGATCGCCAATAAGGTCGCAAACACTGAAATCACGATGGAGTTCCAAGCGTAATTCAGGTAGTTGCTTCGATTCTGTACAACAAAATAATTCTCCAGAGTGGGTGTGAAGAAGAAGCTGGGAGGTGTAGCAACAGCATCAATCTCTGTCTTAAGACTAGCCATCACCATCCAAAGGATTGGGAAGAAGATGATGAAACCGATCACCCAACCAAGGATTGATAGCAGAACTCTATTGGATTTCATCAGTCAGAATTCATGTTCTTGGCAATCATCCGTAGCAGGAAGATCGCGACAATGTTGGCAAAAACAATGGAGATGATTCCACCAGCTGAGGCTCCCCCAATATCAAAATCTAGTAGCGCCTTACGATAGACAAGGAAGGCCAAATTTGTGGTCTGTGTGCCAGGCCCCCCAGTCGTTGTGGTAAAGATTTCTGCAAAAATATTCAGGTGAAAGATCATCTGGATCATCACTACCGCCCCGATAGCCTTTCCCAGATGTGGCAAGTAAATCTGGAAGAAAAAAGCTAAGTGCCCGGCACCGTCCATCTTGGATGCTTCTTTAATTTCCAAGCTCATGGATTGTTGTGCCGTGATAAACACCAAGACAGCAAAGGGTAACCAGTTCCAAGAAACAATGATGATGATAGAGCCAAGTGGGATATCAGCAAACCAATCGATTGGAGGTAGTCCGAAAAGACCAAGTAGGTACGTGAAGTAGCCGTTGACTGGATGCATCAACAAATTCTTCCAAATCAATGCGCTGACCGTAGGCATCACGAAAAAGGGCGAAATGATGACCAACTGTAATAATCGCCCCCCGTAAAGATCTTGATCCAACAAGTAAGAAATCAATAATCCCAACACTACTGTGATGCCAATGATGCTCCCCAGTAACTGAATAGAATTGTAAATCGAATCAGTAAAAACAAAATCAGTGAGCAGAAACTCGTAGTTCTCAATACCCGCAAATCCCTTGATACGTGGATTCAGCAGGTTATAGCGAATGAGAGAGTAGTAGATCGTAGCGATGAGGGGACCAAGCATCCAAATGAGCAGCACAACGATTGCTGGATAATCAGAAAGTACTCTTAGTTTCATTCAGATGCCCGGCTTAGAGAAAATTAGAACCGATCAGAGTTGATCAGATCAATAGTATCCAGCTTGGCGCATGATGCGATCTGTAGCAGACTGTGATTTCTCCAGGGCTTCGTCTACAGACATTTGACCAGCTACCGCAGCGGCTACAAACTGACCCACCTGTGTTCCGATGGACTGGAACTCAGGAATGGCTGCGAACTGTACACCTGTGTAGGGTACGGGCAGCAATGTCGACTTTGTTGGGTCCATGGCCATGATTGAATTCAACACGGTTCGTGCAAAAGGAGCAGCCTTGTAGTAGTTATCGTTGTAGGTTGACTTGCGTGTTCCTGGAGGAGCTACGGTCCAGCCTTTTCGCGCACCAACCAAGTCTACATACTCCTTGGAGGTTGACCACGCCAAGAACTGCTTGGCAGCATCCGTCTTCTTGGAAGACTTTGGAATGGAAAGCGCCCAAGCCCAAGCCCAACCAGTACCACGGTCGGTACGAGCAGAAGGTGCACGGGTAAAGTCAGTCTTGTCGTGAACCTTGGAGTCACTTGGGTTGTAGATGTAACCAGCAGCTGAGGTTGCATCTACCCACATTCCGCACTTGCCACTGGCAAACAAGGCACGGTTTTCATTGTGTCCGTTAGAGCTTGCTCCTGGAGGTCCAAAGTTATTCAGGATGTCAACATAGTAGGTCAGCGCTTCTTTCCACTCTGGAGAATCCAACTGTGGTCGCCAGTTCATATCAAACCAGCGGCCGCCAAAGGCATTAACCATGGTGGTCACGTAGGCCATGTTCTCACCCCAACCTGCTTTTCCACGCAGACACACGCCATACACACCATTTTCAGGATCATGCAGTGCTTCTGCATAGGCGCGGAATTGTCGGTAGTTAGGCTCTGCTGGCATGGTCAATCCAGCGTTTGCAAACAAGTCTTTACGGTAGAAAGTGAATGAACTCTCTGCATAGAACGGCAGAGCGTAGATCACTCCATTGTGCGATAGTAGATCCCGTACCGTTGGGAAGACATCATCCATGTCGTAGCTGGCAGGCATGTCGCTTAAGGGAACAAGCTTGCCGTCCTTGCCCCACATTGGCGCTTCGTAGGCACCTATGGTAATGATGTCAAACTGGCCACCGCCTGTAGCGATATCGGTCGTCACACGCTGGCGCAATACATTCTCTTCCAAGGTCACCCAGTTCAACTCATGACCGGTTTTCTTTGTGAACTCGGAGGACAGCTCCTGCATGATGATCATGTCGGAGTTGTTCACCGTAGCAATCGTCAACTTCTCTGCATAAGCTGTCATCGTGGCACTAGCACCAACCAGAGCTGCGATGAACATCGCTTTCAATGCTTTCATTCTGCCTCCAGAATTATTGGATTTTCTCTTAATCAAGAGATTTTTGAACACTTTGACAAACCTTTCTGTCTCGTTTAAAGACCACTAAAAGGCTCCGCTACTACCTAATCGCACATTGACCCCGCACCTCATGGTACTTTTGGGAACAGTCCATCAGTTCTTTAGTGGTTTGCTGGGAAATAATTGGAAGCCACTGTGAAAGCTGAAGAACATTCAAACTTTCTCATTCCGAATGATGTGCGTTTACAAAGAAAAATACTTGAGGAAATTTTGCGAGGGTATTTTCTGTTGATGAGGTATCAATTTCGTTATGTTACTACTCTACTAGGTAGATAAATATTATCTAGCAGAAACAATTAATAACTCCGCTGTATCCAATCAACATCAACCTCCTCCCCAAGTTTTCTAGGCAGACCACTCACCTTGCTTAAAAAGCATATTTGTGAGCAAGCAGCGAAAAAAGCCTTACAAACGTGATTTGATTAGTCAACTCATTAAACTTATCTCATCTAAATCAGTGGATATCTCTTTATCCTATTTTTTTATCTATCGAGAAAGACTCTGATTGGATGATTATTTAATTCAGTTATTTTTCAGAAAAACAAATCTACTACTTGTTTCATTTAGATTAAATATTTTTTTAATCAAAAACATATCCTGCTCAATGGGACCGGTAGGAATAAAAGAATTTGGACAAGACTGAGGTAACCAGAAATACGTCTTCCCTTTGCAAGGGGGAATAAACCTTGTCACTCTATTTCAGATGTCAATCAAAATTTGTCTGACGGAAATTTGCGCACAGTAACTTGGCTAGTTATGTTTCCTCTGAAATTCTTCCTGCAAAGCGGGGTAAAGTCGACGATAACGCATCAATAGATTTTGATAGTTCTCAAACAACTCTGGTTGAGGTTCTAGAACTCCCGCAATGGGAGGACGAGAACAAATTGAGACTGGATCACCTCCCTCTGCAGCTACTAATCCTAGGCGGGCTGCTCCAAAGGCTGCTCCCAACTCGGTACCACTGTGTCGAATGAGCGGACGCTGCAGCATTGTCGCCAATATCTGTCCCCAAGTATGACTACGGGCTCCACCACCAATCAAAGAAACCTCACCAATCTCTGCGCCTGCTTCAACAAGCACCTGCTGGCAATCAGCGAAAGCACAGGACACACCTTCCAAGACTGCTTGAGTCAAATGTCGGGCATCATGATTGTGATTCAGACCGAAGAATACACCTTGAGCCTGAGAGTCGTTATGTGGGGTTCGCTCTCCGGAAAGATAAGGCAGAAACAATGGTGCACCAGTTAGTACTGGGTCCTGTTGCAAGGCATTCAGCAAGTCAGCTTCTTTACGTCCAATCATCTGGGATAACCAACTCAAACAACTAGCTGCGCTCAGGATGACTCCCATTTGATGCCATGTCCTAGGCAGACAGTGACAGAAAGCGTGGGCACCTTGTTCTGGAGCTGGCAGGAAAGAGGGTGTAACAACAAAGTATACTCCTGAAGTTCCAAGAGACAAAAAAGCAGACCCAGGTTGGATTGCACCAATCCCAACGGCACCTGCTGCATTATCTCCTGCGCCTCCTGCAATCAAAGGCTGACCGTTAATACCCCAGCGTTTTGCCAACTCTGGCAGCAATAATCCTGAAGATTCGGTTCCTTCAATCAACCTTGGCATATGATGTCGAGAGAGACCTGTTGCTGACAACATGACATTTGACCAGTCTCTTTTTTCAACATCCAACCAGAGGGTCCCCGCAGCATCTGACATTTCTGAAACCATTTCGCCGCTGAGCTGCAAACGCAGAAAGTCTTTTGGCAATAAGACCTTGTCCACTTTTTCAAATAATGCCGGCTCTTCTCGCTGTAGCCAAAGCAGCTTGGGTGCAGTGAATCCAGGCATTGCAAGGTTACCAGTGATTTGACGTGCATTTGGAATTTGCCGCTCTAAGAATTCACATTCAGTATTAGAACGCCCATCGTTCCAAAGGATTGCTGGGCGTAAAACCTGTTGCTGAGCATCTAGAAGTGTAGCCCCATGCATCTGTCCAGAGAGGCCAATGCCCTTGACCTGAGCCAGCGAATGTTGCTTACAAAGTTCCTCAATGCCTGCTTGAACAGCATGCCACCAGGCTTCTGGCTCCTGCTCGGACCAAAGTGACTGGGGTCTCTGTACAGTCAAAGTAATACTGGCTTCGGCTAAGACCTGCTGCTCAGGACTAAGTAAGAGGAGTTTGACAGCAGAAGTGCCAAGATCGATACCGAGGTACATGGGAAACCTCTGTAGAATGTGAAAGATGGTCGCCGTGAGAATCGTAGAGGCGAACTAAAAAGTTCTTGGAGAACGTGGGGGGTTTGAGGGGAGAGCATTACAAATTCCCCTCAAAATAGAGAGAATTAGAGACCAACCTTGGTCAAGGCACGACGTGCATAGACCCGTGACATTGCGCGGCGATAGTCTTCGCTGACAGACCAATCGCTGAGCACATCCACACCATTGGTCGCTGTATCGGCAGCAGCCTTGATACTAGCCGCACTCAAAGCCTGTCCTTTGAGTGCACCTTCAACATTGCTGTCACGGAAGCCCACGTGGCCAACACCACTGAAGCCTACACGCACATCGGAGCAGGTACCTCCAGACTTGTCCACAGCTACTGCACAGCCCACGTAGGGATAGCGTGAAGCAGGCTGAGCAAATTTCTCATAACAGGAATTCGCATTCATCGGCGTGGTGGGTACTCGAATCTCAACCAGTAGTTCATCTGGTTGGACGGCTGTTTCCCATAAAGCCACAAAGTAGTCTGTTGCTGAAACTACTCGCTGCCCACTGGGTCCCTGAATCACCATACTAGCGTCCAGAGCCAAGATTGGACCAGGGTAATCAGCTGCTGGATCAGAGTGAGCCATCGCACCACCAATTGTTCCACGATTGCGCACCTGCACATCTCCAATCGAAGCAGCAGCATCCCGCAGAGCAGGTGCTTTTGCTGAAATGACATCAGAAGATTCAACCATCCAATGCGTAGCCATCGCACCGATAGCAATGTGATCACCCTTGTCCGTAATGTGTTTCAAATCAGAAACACCACCTAGGTCAATCACTGTAGTGGGTGTACTCAAGCGTAGTTTCATCGCGGGGACCATGCTGTGTCCTCCTGCGAGGATCTTAGCATCTTCACCGTGTTGGGCCATCAGAGAAAGAGCTTCGGCAACGCTGCCCGCCCGATGGTATTCAAAAGCTACAGGAACCATAGACCTCCTAATTTAGAGGGGAGACCGAAGCCTCCCAAGAATTTGAGTTATTAGGCGTTAGCGTTGTGAATCGCAGCCCATACCTTTTGTGGAGTCAGCGGCATTTCCAGATCTTTGATACCCAGTGGTCGCAAAGCATCTACTACCGCATTGACAATCGCTGGAGTCGAACCAATCGCACCAGCCTCTCCACAGCCCTTCACTCCTAGGGGGTTGTGTGGGCAAGGTGTTACGTTCCGATCAACCTCGAAAGAAGGAAGATCATCAGCTCGTGGCATTGCATAATCCAGGTAGGTTCCCGTGGTCAACTGGCCGCTTTCATCATAGACTGCACCTTCCAGCAGAGCCTGACCGATCCCTTGAGCCAGTCCGCCGTGGACCTGACCGTCCACAATCATTGGGTTAACTACGTTACCAACATCATCAACCGCAACGAAGCGCTTGATCTCTGTGGTACCGGTTTCAGCGTCCACTTCCACAACGGCAATGTAAGTTCCAAATGGATAGGTGAAGTTGGCAGGATCGTAGAAACTGTTGAACTCGATTCCTGGCTCCAAGCCTTCTGGGAAATTGTGAGGCACATAAGAAGCCAAGGCAACCTCACCGAAACCAATTGACTTGTCTGTTCCCTTCACTGTCCACTTCCCATCGATATACTCCAGATCCTGCTCCGAGGCTTCCAGCAAATGAGCTGCGACCTTGGCACCCTTCTCCTTGACTTTGTCCAACGCTTTGACAATAGCACTACCGCCAACAGCCAAGCTTCTCGAACCATAGGTTCCCATTCCGAAGGGAACCTGCTCGGTATCGCCATGGATTATTTCGATATCCTCAAGGGCAATACCAAGGTGGTCCGCAGCGACCTGAGCAAAGGTTGTATCATGTCCCTGCCCATGAGAGTGGCTTCCAGTGTGAACTGAAACCTTACCTGTTGGCTGAACACGGACATTGGCGCTCTCATAAAGACCAGCTCGTGCTCCCAGAGAACCTACTACTGCAGATGGAGCAATTCCACAGGCTTCAATATAGGAAGAGAAACCAATACCGATATAGCGTCCCTGCTTGCGGGCTTCTTCCTGTTCTTTGCGCAAGTCATTATATCCCAGAACATCTAGGGCTTTACGCATTGTTGCTTCGTAATCACCACTATCATATTGCAAAGCAACCTGTGTTTGATAACCAGGTTGCTCCACACCATCAAACGCAGGAATGAAGTTTTTCATCCGTAGTTCGGCTGGGTCCATTCCCATCTCAGCGGCGGCAGTGTCTATCAGTCGTTCCAAAAGATAAGTAGCTTCGGGCCGTCCTGCCCCACGATATGCATCGACTGGGGTAGTATGAGTAAAGACTCCATTGACTGTCACATGTATTGCCGGAGTCACATATTGCCCTTGTAGCAGTGTCCCGTACAAATAGGTTGGGATAGCAGGAGCAAATGTTGACAGATAGGCTCCTAGGTTCGCATCTGTGTGAACTCGCAAGGCTGTGATGTTGCCATCCTTGTCAAAACCCATTTCAGCAATTGTGTTGTGATCCCGACCGTGGGCGTCTGTGACAAACGCTTCACTTCGCTCTGCAGTCCATTTAACTGGACGGGCTATCTGCTGCGAAGCCCAGGTTACTAGAGCTTCTTCGGCATAGTGGAAAATTTTGCTACCAAATCCCCCACCAACATCCTTTGACACTACACGAGTTTTGTGCTCAGGAATACCCAGCACGAAGGCACACATCAACAATCGGATCACGTGTGGATTCTGAGAAGATGTGTATAGAGTATATTTGTCTCTGGCCTTGCTATAGTCACCTATATAACTGCGAGGCTCAATCGCGTTTGCTATCATCCTTTGATTACGAATCCTCATCTTGGTGACATGGTGGGCTTTGGCCATACCGGTATCTGCAGCCACCTTGTCGCCCAACTGCCAGTCGAACGCTCGGTTATCAGGCAACTCATCGTGTACCATCGGAGCACCCGCCTCAAGAGCCTTGGAAGCATCCACAACAACTGAAAGTTCCTCATAATCCACTTCAATCAAATCTGCAGCATCGCGAGCCTGTTCCTTAGATTCAGCAATCACAATCGCTACACCATCCCCAACATGAAGAGCTTTGTCTTTCACCAACAGTGGATGCTTGGGTTCACGCATCACCTCTCCATCAGTGAAATTAACCTGCCAACCTGTGGGAATTCCATTAATGTGAGCAACATCTTCACCTGTAAACACTGCAACCACACCATCTGCTGATTTAGCAGCTGTAGTGTCAACACTTTTGATCTTAGCGTGCGCTAGATGGCTCCTAAGTATGTAGGCATGAGTCATTCGTGGCAGCACAATGTCATCAGTATACTCGCCTGTACCTGTGATAAAGCGGTGATCTTCCACTCGCTTGATTGATTCCCCAATCATCTTACCCATGAACTCCTCCTTGTAGTTTCAGGATTGTGAAGCAGCCCACTGCACTGCTTTGACGATGTTGTCGTAACCCGTGCAGCGGCAAAAATTCCCTTCAAGGGCATGGCGAATTTCCTGATCGCTGGGGTTTGGATTTCGTTGAAGCAACTGCACGGAAGACATGATCATTCCAGGAGTGCAGTATCCACACTGCAGTCCGTGCTTCTCTCGGAAACCTTCCTGAATCGGATGCAGAGTCCCGTCACTCGCTGCTAGTCCCTCGATTGTAGTTACTTCTGCCCCCTCACATTGAGCTGCTAGCAAGGAGCAAGATTTGACTGCCTCACCATTGAGGATCAGTGTACAAGCTCCACAGCTACTAGTGTCACAACCAACGTGGGTACCTGTCAGTCCAAGATTTTCGCGCAGGAACTGCACGAGCAAAGTACGGGGTTCTACATCGTGAGAAACTGCCACCCCATTGACAGTCATAGATACCTTCATGCGCTCCTCCTTCAGGAAGAAAGTGATTTATGGTTCCAATCACGGAACACAAAAAATCAAGGCCAACGGTCAGGCCGTTTCCTTGAGAACAAACTAGTTAGAATACAATTATAATAACATATCAGATCTAACCGATAACGTACCATAGCGCGGAGTCATATCAATACGCAACTGTCTACCACGCTGAACTTTGGCTAACTGACGAACTAGCCGACGTAAGCTACTCAAATTATGAGCAGAAGCCAAGATATCAATATAGGGAAGTGCTGCCTGCATCCCCTGTGTCGAGGGACGATAATCCGGATTGCCCATCAATGGATTTAGCCAGATCACACTGCGAGAACGCGATTTCATAATGCGCATACTCTCACCAAGTAAATCGACGTCACCCGTATCCCAACCATCGCTGATTATCAAGACAACCGTGCCTGGATCGAGCAAACTTAAAGCATACTGCTCCACAAATTCACCAAAGGATTCACCAATTTTTGTACCTCCAGACCAATCTGGAACAGTCACAGACATTAGATTGAGCGCTTCCTCCAGATCCTCCGTTTGCAGGATCTCTGTCACCCGATGCAACGAAGTGCTAAAGACAAAGGTTTCAATCCGGCGGTACACACTCTGGAAAGCGTATAGAAACTGGATCAAGAAGCGGCTGTAGAGGTCCATTGATTTACTGACATCACAGAGCAGTACTAGCTTGAGCTTCTGCCGTTTTCTTTCCCGATGGGCCAAATCAAGCAATTCACCACCACGTCTCAAACTACTGCGCATCGTACGTCTCAAGTCCAAGGGGCCACGTTGTCGGGAGGCCTTGGTACGACGACTGAAACGCACAGCTAAAGATTTGCCAATTTCGTTGATTAGCCGAGCAACCTCATCTAGGTCCTGTGCAAAAAAATCACTGAAATCTCGTTCCGTCACTACTTCAAAAGGACTGTAGCCCGCAGCTTCTTGCTCTTCACTGGCCTGATCTGCATTATTCAGCCAATCATTGATTGTCAGGTGCTTCTGCTTACGAGGGCGATCATCGATGATGACCGTCGGAGCTTCCGTCTCTTCTTCGTCTCGGAAACTGAGTTGGTCTGCTTTATCCCAGACATACCAAAAGCGTCGGAAGTGTTCATCGAAAATTTCCTGTTCCCGATTGCTTTTGGCCAGAGTGGTACGTAAGGACCAGTAAAAATCTTCTTCTTCCAACAAATCAATAGCGTCCAAAGCCTTCAGGGCATCCATCTGTTCAGGTGCACTGACATTCGATCCCTGCTGTCGTAACCAACGGCAAAAACCAACGACATTAGCGCTGAACTCACGTCGCAAAGCCAGGTCATCAAAACGAGTCTCTGATTTGCGTTTGGAGGAAGGGATTTCGATTAGGGAACTGTCGGGGAGCATTTGGATGTGATCAGTTCGCAGCCGTTGGAGACTCCTCTGCCGTTTTCATCTCCTTGGCCTGGATGCCCAAGCGCCCGAGGAAATCTGTGAGCGACTCCCGTACCAGGCGGACATCGTTACGGTCCTTGAAGATTAGCCCCAGCGTTTCCTCTACCATGCTTGGCTCAAGGTGATCTTGGTGTAAGACTGCCAAGGCCCTGGCCCAATCCAGAGTCTCCGCTACCCCTGGGATTTTTTCCAGTTTTTGCTGACGCACAAGTTCCATGAAACGACACATCTGTCCTGCTAGTTCTGCGTCAACATCAGGCACCTTGTTGCGAACAATCGAGAGTTCTTTCTCGTACGGTGGGTAATCAATCCAAAGATAAAAACAACGTCGCCGTACTGCGTCGGAGAGTTCCCGGGTGCGGTTCCCCGTCAGGATTACGTAGGGTGGTTCTTCAGCACGAATGCTACCAATCTCTGGAATTGTAATTTGCCATTCGGAGAGTATTTCCAGCAAGAAGGCTTCAAATTCCTCATCAGCCCGATCCAGTTCATCAATCAATAAAACTGGTGCTTTTGGATGAGTCAGTGCCTGTAGCAGCGGCCGTTTGAGCAAGAACTGCTCACCAAAAATAGAAGCCTCTCGATCTTCAAGAGAGCGAGTGCTGTTTTCGTCCAGTTTTAGGTGCAGCAATTGACGCTGATAGTTCCACTCGTAGAGGGCCATATTGGCATCCAGACCCTCATAGCACTGAAGGCGGATCAAGTCTGTATCCAGCGCTCGAGCCATCACCTTGGCGATCTCTGTTTTACCGACCCCCGCTGGCCCTTCGATCAGCAAGGGTTTGCGAAGCGTCATCGCCAAGTACACAGACATCACAATGCTTCGATCTGCAATATAGTCTTGTTCTCCCAGTAATTGCTGCAGGCGTTGCAGTTGCTCTTGTTGCATCAACCTTCCGATTTGGGGTTAGTGACTTGCTGGGTACATTCTTCCAGCGCATTCCAGGCCAACGCTGCACAACGGATGCGGCTCTTGTGCTTTCGGATGGCCATCAACGGGGGCAGAAATTCTGGAGGAGAATCGGGCAATTCACCCGTTTCCATTGCTTCTCGAAAAGTAGTTCCTAGGTTATTTGCTTCTTCCAAAGACAAACCCTGAATGTTTTCTCCCATCAATGAAGCTGAAGCAACACAAATGGAACAAGCGCGCACCTGATTACGGGCTTCTTGAATCGGACGTTGAGCACCCTCCGAGGGATCGCCACCCAGCACAATGGTCAACTCCAGTTCATCTCCACAAAGCGGATTATGTACGACCGCCTTCAGATCTGCCGGTTCCAGCCGGCCAGCAAAACGTTGGTGATGCATATGATCTTTGAGGATATCTCGATAGAGCGATTCGCTCATGAAAAAACCTTTCGTACATTGGCCAAAGCTGAGACAGCGCTGTCGATTTCCTCAAGCGTGTTGTAGAGCGCTATGCTCAAACGAACTGTGGCCCGCACACCAAGACGCTCATGCAGGACCTGTGTACAGTGATGTCCAGCTCTTACTGCAATTCCTGTTTCATCAAGGATTTGCGCCACATCATGTGGGTGCACACCCTCTAAATCAAAAGAAACCACCCCGGTACGCTTCGCGGCCTGTGATGGTCCATAGACCGTTACATCTGGCTCCTCTGCCAAGCGGTTGAGCGCATGAGCAACCAGTTCCTGCTCGTGCTGCCGAATCTGGGAGACACCCCATTGCTGCACGTATTCGATTGCGGACTTCAAAGCAACTGCCTCGGCAATTGGAGGCGTACCAGCTTCCAATCGTGCTGGAATTGCTGCCCAACTAGAACTCTGGCGACCAACCTTGGCGATCATGCCACCCCCACCTTGCCAAGGTGACATCTCATCTAATCGCTGAAAACGTCCACACAGCACTCCAATCCCAGTAGGACCATAGAGTTTGTGACCAGAAAAAGCGAGAAAATCGCAACGTTCAGCCCAATCTTCCAGTGGTATCCGACCAACGGCTTGCGCTGCATCAACCATTACAGGAACTTCATAACGTTGAGCAAGGTCAAGAATCGTTTCCAAAGGATTGATCGTTCCCAGCACATTGGAAACTGCTGTCACAGCCAACAGTCGCGGACGCTGAGCTAGCAATTGCTCCAAATGATTCAGCTCCAACTCACCTGAATCTGTGATGGAAACATAATCCAATTCAGCTTGTCGCTCCTGCGCAACCAGTTGCCAAGGAATTTGGTTGGAGTGGTGTTCCATCTCTGTCAGGACAATTCGATCTCCTGCCTGAAGACGTGGTCGCAACCAAGATTGGGCCACTAGATTGATGGACTCGGTTGTGCCTCGGGTGAAAACAACGCGTCGACTATCCTTCACACCAATGAAGTCAGCAACTGCTTGACGCGCCATTTCATAGGCGTCAGAAGCATCCTCTGAGAGTTGGTAGACTCCACGATGGATATTGGCGTTGGAGTGAGTCAGGAATTCCAGTAGGGCATTCAGAACAGGCTGAGGTTTCTGTGTCGTCGCAGCATTATCGAGGAAAACCAACGGGTGACCGTGAATCAGCCGTTTTAGAATTGGGAAATCTGAGCGGGCTTCAAGCATAGAACGCACAACGAAATCCTAGATATTGCACTGTTTGACTTCCATCATCGATAAGCCTGTACGCTCATGGCGCAGCTTAACCACTTCAGTGATGATGCTCAGGGCAATCTCTTCAGGTGTTCTACCACCCAAATCCAATCCACAAGGAGCACGCAGTACCTGACGCAAGGCATCTGCATCCATTCCGTCTTCCTTGAGATATTCGACTACAAGGCGTGAGCGCTTGGCACTTGCAACCAGACCAATGTAGCGGGGTGTGCCACGCAGAGCTGCCTGAATTACCTGCTGGTCACCCTTGTGCTGGGTCAACACGATCACATAGCTGTTCAATCCAGGATTGATTTTCTGGTAATCGGTATCATCAGTGATCAACTGATCGGCAAATGGAAAATCCTCGCGGGTTGCTCCCGGACTGTTAACAGTGACTCGGAAGTGCAGCAACCGTCCAAGTTCCGCTACCAACTCTGCAATCCGGCCTTGTCCCACTAGCATTAACTCTGGTTGGGGCAGAAAAGGCTCCACATAGACTTCCATCTTGCCACCACAAGGCATCCCAACACCAAGCACTTCATCATCCAGGTCGATTTCAATAATTCGTGTCTGACCATCCTGTAAGCATTCAAGAGCTGTCTCTCGGACAGCGCTGTCTGCACAACCACCACCAACCCAACCCAGGATTGACATACCATCGGCGCCGATGATTGACTTTGAGCCAGGCTTGGCCGAAGCTGAACCGACTGTTTTGATTACGGTAGCCGTAGCAAAAGCGGCTTCATTTTGCAGCAGTTCGCTGACTTTATCATAGTACTCAGTGGACATAGTTCCTCGGTTGGAAACGGAAGACAGGTTGCCAAACAGGCTAGGCACACCAGTCGCCGGAAGTTTACCGGGACAGGGGCCTTTCTTTGAAGATGTAGTTTCAGGCTGGTTGGTTGACAAAGTAGCGCTCATATTCCTCTGGTGTATCAATATCCCGCAGGACGTGATCTGTGTTCATTGGGTGCCGATGGACACGCTCCTTGTATTGACGAATCAATCCCCGACATCCTTCCATCTTGACATGACTCAACAACTCTTCGCGATAAGAGGCCGAAAAGAGCACTGGATTACCCGGTTGATCTCCAACGACTGGACGGAGAATAAGTTGAGGATTCTCAGCAAGCAGCAGCTTGAACTGGTCCATCAATTCCTGATACTCAGCTGTCTCAATGAATGGCAAGTCTGAGAGACAGATCATGAAGCCAAGAGCCCCAGAGGAGGCAGCTTGAACCCCCGCCCGAATCGAGGTTGTCATGCCTTCGGCATAATTCGGATTCTGCACAAATTGAATCGAACGATTAGCTAGGGCTTCTCGAGTGCGTTCCTGTTCATGTCCCACAACAACCAGAAATTCATCAGGTTTCGTTGTAAGAATTTGATCAGCAATGTGGGCCAAGAAGCAAGATTCTCGGAAAGGTAGCAGCAGCTTGTTGCGCTCTCCCATCCGTCGGGACTCTCCAGCTGCCAGCAAAATCACGCTGAGCATAGGTTATTTCTTTCCGAACATTCCCTTGAGAGCTGAACCAACCAGTTGTAGTCCGTTGACAGGTTCAGGCTCCTCCGCATTCAGTTGGGTCTGCATGACTCGAATCTGGGTTTCCAGTCGTTTCATGGTGGCTTCCAGTTCGGCAACACGGCCTTCCAAAAGAGGATCAGCAACACTCGTTGGGGTTGCTGTGGTTGCTGCTGGTTGGCTGGTTGCTACAGGTGCCACTGCTGCTGTGACCGGTGCAACAGGTGTCGGGGCTGCTGCAGGCTCTCCTCCACCTTCGGCAACTTCACGGAATTTGCCGACAAACTGTTCAATCAGCTTATCATTGACAGCTACAATCATTCGGGACCCAAACTGGGCCAACTTTCCTGTAATCGACAATTTGATACTGCTGGTCACTTCGGTCGCACCGTCTACTTCTTTAAGTTTAACCGTCATGGTCATAGAAGCGCTACCTTTACCGCCCGTGTCCTTACCAGCACCCTGGAGTACCATTTCCTTGTTCTGAGCATCTAGCTTCTCAAACCGTCCCTCTCCGTTGAACTTACTGGTGACAGGGCCAATCTTGACACTGATTTTCCCTTTGAAGTTTTTATCATCAATAATTTCAGTTAGTTGTGCTCCTTGCACGCAAACCACTACACGGCTTGGATCACTCAACAGTTCCCATACTTTGTCGACCGGCGCGTTGACCGTAAAATTTTTATCTGCCGTGACTTCCATTTGCCTCTCCTCTCAAAAATAAATGGCGTTTCTAATTAATCTCCGAATCGTTTTCTTTCATCATTGATTTGGATCAAATTAACGAGAGACGGAGCGTCTGGAGGTAGTTCAATTAGTTAAACAAATTAGAATAACATAAAAAATTTACAGATTCCTTTGAGTTTTTTTAAAAAATTAATCCTCCTACCATAGGCACTTAGGTCGATGAAGTCTGTGACCTAGAAATGAGATTCAAGATCCAGCAAACTTTGCAGATTATGTGCTGCCAGGAAAGCATCTACCCAAGGTAGTGCTGCCTGCATACCAGCTGTTGCAGGCTCATAACCCTGTGTTCCAAGCAGTGGGTTGAGCCAGATCACCTTGCGCACCTTGCCCCGAAAGCGTTGGAGTTGCCGAGCTAACAAATCGGGGGCACCGGTGTCATAACCATCGCTAAGGATCAGTACGATGGTATTTCTTGATAGCATTGAGCGGGAATACTCCGTGTGAAAATCTTTCAGGCAACTGCCAATTCTTGTTCCACTCGACCAGGCTTCCTCCCGTTCAGCCAGTCGTCGTAGTGAGTCTGGAAAAGCACGCGTCTTCAGCTTTTCAGAAATTGGTGTCAATCGTGTGCTGAAAAGGAAGCCATCCATCCTGCGAAAATGCTGCTGCAGTGCATGCAGAAAACGCAGGAAAAACAGGCTGTATTGATCCATGGAACCGCTGATATCCAGAAAGGCGACCAATCCTGGTTTACGCTCACGTCGTTGACGAAAACAGAGATGAAGTGGCTCTCCACCATGCTGTAGATTGCGTCGAATCGTTCCTCGAAGACTGATGCGGCTAGAATGTGGAGAAGGACGCTGTCGACGAGAAAGTCGCGCACTGAGTTGCTCAGCAAGCCGTCGCGTCAGCTGTTCTAGCTCTTCAAGCTTAGACATTGGAATCGTAGAGAAGTCGGTATGTCTCAGTGTTTCCTGCAGACTGGCACCGGCCACTTCTTCGTCTTCACGGGTTTGATCACTGGTTTCTTGTGCTGAGCTGGCAAAAGTCAAAAGTGATCGCTTTTGACGCGTAACAACACCCAGCGGATTGACAGGCTGTCGGTCATTAGCAGCTTTCCGAGGTGGTGGTGGCCCCGGATGCCAGTATTGATCGAACAAAGGATCAAATTGTTCATTCTCCTGCCTCGAAGAACACAGGAGCGCACGCAGGGCAGCACGGAGATAGGCGCGTTGATCCAAAGGGCCAACTCGACAAGCTTCCAAGGCTGCCAGGGTTTCTGCTACACCGACCCGAAAACTCTGACGACGTAGAAAGCGACAGAACCCAATTACAGCTGCGGTCAGGTCTGTCTGCGTATTCATGTGTTCCGTGACGAACACGTTCGTCGACTTCATCCCACGGCTGCGGTCAACAGATTGTCCAGACCTCGCTTGCGTACCAGTTCCTGATCTTCTGTCGACTTCAGCACACATCCCATGGTGCGTTCAAAAGTCAGTTCATCAAGATGTGGGCGATTGAGCAGCAGGAGTGCCTGAGCCCAATCCAGGGTCTCAGCGACGCCTGGTGATTTGCTCAGTGGGAGTTCCCGCAAAGACTGAACACATTGCACTGTTTGACGCGCCAACTCTTCTTCTACCTGAGGTAATCGCTGACGCACAATCTCTTGCTCCTGCTCTGCATCTGGATAACCAATCCAGTGGTACAGACAACGCCTCTTGAGTGCATCACTCAACTCACGCGTCCTATTCGAAGTCAGCACCACATGAGGACGGTGAGTCGCCTGCACAGTCCCCAACTCTGGAATCGTGATTTGAAAGACAGAGAGCAACTCTAGCAGAAAGGCTTCAAATTCCTCATCAGCCCGGTCTACCTCATCGATCAGCAACACGGGAGATTTCGCTGAGTGACGCAGAGCTGATAACAGTGGTCGCTCCAACAGGAATTCTTCACTGAAAATTTGTGCTTGTTTGCTGTCCAGATGATTGGCACCACTCGCTTCTTCCAGTCGGATAGCCAATAGCTGTTTCTGGTAATTCCACTCGTAAACAGCGCTGTGCACGTCGAGTCCTTCATAGCACTGCAAACGGATCAATTCTGTCTGGCACAAAGTAGCTAGTGCCTGAGCCAGTTCCGTCTTACCAACTCCAGAGGGGCCTTCTAACAGCAATGGTCGGCCCAGATGCAATAGAAGAAAGGCTGAGGTCGCCAGCGCTTCGTCGGCTACGTACCCGATAGCCTGAAGCTCTGTGACCACTGCCTGAGGATCTACAGGCAGAAGCAAGTTAGTCATGGAAAAATTGGATTTGGAGAGAAAGGAGAGTGAGGAGCCCCAGAGGCTCCTCTAGTCAACAAATTAGGAAATGACGCCCTTTTCCTTCAGGATCTGCCAGACCTTGAAGGGAGTGACAGGGATATCAACATGAGTCACACCCAAGTGAGAGAGCGCATCCACCACGGCATTGGCCACTGCAGGTGGTGCTCCGACAGTTGGGGACTCTGCAACTCCCTTGGCACCCAGTGGGTGATGGGGAGAAGGTGTGATCGTATGCCCTGTTTCCCAATTTGGCGTCTCTACTGATGTTGGTAGTAGGTAGTCCATGAAGGTACCGTTGAGAATGTTACCATCATCATCATAGATCAACTCCTCGTACATCGCCGGGGCAATTCCCATTGCCAGACCGCCATGTATCTGACCTGTTACAATCATTGGATTGATGATATTTCCACAGTCATCAATCGCCACGAACCGGCGAATCTTCATCTCTGCTGTTTTTGGATCAATGTCCATCACGCAGATATAGGATCCGAAGGGGAAGGTCAAATTGGGGGGATCGTAGTAGTGCGTCGCTTCCAGCCCGGCTTCCATTCCTTGTGGGTGATTAGTATAAGCCGCAAACGCAATGTCCTGGATCGTCTTGGAACGCTCTGGAGCTCCTTTAACAAAAAACTTCCCAGGCTCCCATTCTAGATCTTCTTCACTGACTTCTAGAAGATACGCAGCGATTTTACGAGCCTTGTCACGGATCTTGTGAGCCGCCTTTGCAGCAGCGGCCCCTGCGGTAGGTGTACTCCGTGACGCGTAGGTTCCCAGTCCATAAGGAGCGGTGTCCGTGTCGCCTTCCTCGATCTGGATATGCATGGCTGGAATGCCCAACTCCTCAGCGAGGATCTGTGCATACGTTGTTTCATGACCCTGTCCTTGAGATTTAGTACCAAAACGAGCGATTGCCTTCCCCGTTGGATGGATTCTGACCTCAGCACTATCAAACATCTTGATGCCAAGGATATCGAAATCCTTGGAAGGGCCTGCCCCAACAATTTCGGTGAAGCTAGAGATGCCAATCCCCATCAACTCCCCTCGGGCACGTTTCTCTGCCTGCTCCTTACGCAACTCCTCGTAGCCTACCATGTCCATTGCCATGCGCAACGCTGGGGCATAGTCACCGGAGTCGTATTCCCAACCTAAGGCAGAGCGGTAGGGAAACTGATCTTTCTGAATGAAGTTTTGAAACCGAAGATCTGCGGGATCTCGTCCTAACTTCTGGGCGAGCACATCTGTAATTCGCTCAATCGCGTGCACAGCTTCTGTCACTCGGAAAGAACAACGATAAGCGACACCTCCTGGTGGCTTGTTTGTGTAAACTGCGTCCATCTCGGTGAAGGCTGTTGGTATATCGTAAGAACCCGTCACAATCGAGAAGAGTCCTGAAGGAAACTTGGAAGGATTTGCTGCCGCATCCGTGTAACCATGGTCGGCCAAGGTCTTGATTCGCAGGCCGGTCATCTTACCCTCCTTGGTGGAGGCCAGTTCAACGGTCATGTGGTAATCGCGGGCAAAAGAATCCGCCTGAAGGTTCTCGGAGCGGTCTTCAATCCACTTGACTGGCTTACCAATCAGAAAGCTTGCGGCAATTGCGATGACGTAGCCCGGATAAACCGGCACCTTACCTCCAAAACCACCTCCAATATCTGGAGAAATTATGCGAATACGCTCTTCTGAGAGGCCAACGTGACCTGCAACAAGAGCAATCACGGTGCGAATCGCATGGGGAGCCTGTGTTGTCATCCAGACTGTCAGCTTACCTTCAGCTTTTTCGTAACTGGCTACACAACCACAGGTTTCGATAGAAGCAACGTGAATTCGAGGGATATAAACTTGTTCTTTAACCACTACCTCTGCCTCACTAAAAGCCTTTTCCGTCGCCTCCTCATCACCCGTCTGCCAATGCCAAATGTGATTATCTGTCTTTCCATCTTTATCTGGGCGTAATAGCGGTGCATCTGCATCTAGCGCCTTGTGCGGATCGATGATTGGCTTCATCGAATCATATTCAATCGAATTTTCCAAAGCTTGAACCGCATCAGCAGCAATGTAGCGGTCTGTAGCAATCACCGCAGCAACCTCCTGAGCCTGATACATAACTGTATCAGTGGGCAGGACCATCTGGGTGTCTGACATCAGTGTTGGCATCCAGTGCAAGTTGTATTGTTTGAGGTCTTCCCCAGTGATAACAGCTAGTACTCCAGGAATCTCCATTGCCACACTTTTGTCGATGCTCTTGATTTTGGCATAGGCAAAGGGACTACGGGCAATGTCCATGTAGAGCATGCCTGGCAACTGAACATCATCTGTATATTTGCCCAGCCCTCGGATAAAGCGTGCGTCTTCCTTACGTTTGAGGCTATGCCCCATGCCCCCAATTTCTTTGGATGTCTTGCACATTATCATGCGGCCTCCTCCTGCTTCTCGTTCAGTTTATTGGCGGCATACTGGATCGACTTGATGATGTTCGAGTAGCCTGTGCAACGACACAAATTCCCTGAAATTCCCCAGCGAATTTCCTCTTCTGTTGGGTTTGGATTTTTTTCTAATAATTCTTTTCCTCGCATTATCATCCCCGGAGTACAGAAACCGCACTGTAGTCCATGCTCCTGATGAAAACCTTCCTGAAGTGGATGGAGTTGCCCCCCTTGCTCAACTCCCTCAATGGTCTCAATTTTCTGATTGTTCGCCTGAACCGCGAAGAAAGTACAGGCCTTGATCGACTTCCCGTTCAAAAGGATCGTACAGGCACCACAGCTAGACGTATCACAACCGATGTGTGTGCCGGTCAGAGCTAGGTCATCGCGGAGAAAATGGATCAACAATTTTCGGGAATCTACCTCTCGGGTGAAAGATTCGCCATTAATTTCAATCGTGATGCTATGCTTCGACATGGATCAACTCCTCCCTTGGGCGCGTTCCACCGAGCGGCGGAGTGCGCGTTGTGTCAGTTCACGAATCAGAGTAAGTTTATATTCCGCAGAACCTCGTAAGTCATCTGCCGGGCTAGATGCATCCGCAGCAAGTTCTCCTACATGGGCAAAGAGGGCATCAGATGGCTGCTGACCTCGCAAAGCCTTCTCAGCATTGACCGCGCGGGTGGGCAGTGCAGCAACGTTAGTCAAGCCGATACCAGCCTGTTCAATGCTGCCGTCTGCCGCTAGAGAGAGTTGAACCGCTACTGCGGCAGCAGCGTAGTCACCTACCTTGCGCTCTACTTTCAGGTAACAACCCCCGCTTAGGACAGGAGGGATTGGAATTCGAATCTCAGAGAGAATTTCTCCGTGCTCCAGTGCCGTTGTGAAAAAATCAGTAAAAAACTCATCAATCGGCACTGTCCGTGCTCCAGAAGCCCCAATAATCTCAATCTCAGCTCGGTAGGCCAGCATTGTTGCCGGATGATCATTGGCGGGATCACCGTGAGCTAGATTACCCCCCACAGTTGCAAGATTCCGAACCTGGGGATCTGCAATCATCTTCGTGGTATCCACTAATAACGGATAGCGTTCACTAATCCAGGGTAGATCTTCTAGAACCACTTCACGGGCCATTGTACCGATTTTCAGAAAACCACCTTCCTCCCGGATATAGTCCAAGCCAGGAATGTGGCTAATATCAATCAAGTGGCTTGGTTCTGCGAAGCGTAAGCGCATCGCAGGGATCAGGCTATGACCACCAGCCAGCACCTTGGCTTCATCTCCATGTTCATGTAGCAGGGCAATGGCCTCCGGTAGAGTGGCCGGAACCAAGTAATCGAAGGTAGGGGGTATCATGTTGGCTCTCCCTCAAGCTCTTAGACTCCTGACACAAGACCAAAATTATCTGGTACCTGCATTCAGGTAAGATGATCAACAGTAGCAGATTTCAACTACCGCTAATTTGTCACACCAAAATAGAACAACAGTAAAAGAGGAGGAAAGCAAGGTTTGGAAAAATAATTTTTTCCGAGAAGTCTCTTCCTGTAGAAATTATTTTTGAAGAGAGACTTTCTCGGAAGATTGGCAGGATGATTTGATCGTGACAGGGTAACTTCCGTTGTGAAACTCAACGAGGTTCAAGTTCGCAGTGTCGAAACTCAATCTGAGGGGTAACTTCCGTTATGAAACTCAACGAGGTTCAAGTTCGCAGTGTCGAAACTCAATCTGAGGGGTAACTTCCGTGCCAAAGTGAGTATTACAGAAGTACGCTCCACGAAACTGGGTTCCGCGCAATCGCGTACTATAAAAAATGGTCCCTGATAGATTTGATTTTGACAAGTTAGCGTTCTGTAGATCTGCGGTATTGAACCAAACTCCACTTAGATTGGCTTCGGACATGTCGGCACCAAATAGCTTCACTCCCTTTAAATTGGCACCTTGGAGATTTGCTCTTTTTAGATTTGCTCTTTTTAGATTTGCCCCCTCCAGGTTTGCACCTTCCAGGTTTGCACCCTGCAAATCTGCTTGCTCTAGGTTGGCGCCTCGCAGATTACTACCAGAGAGATCAGCTACTTGGAGATTCGCACTGAAAAAGATCGTCTTGGCCATATCGGAAGAACGGAGGTTTGCACCGTTCAGCTTGGTCATCCGCAGATCAGCCTCACTGATGTTGCACTCTACGCATGCTCCAAAATTACGTAGCCGACCTAGGTCTCTTTGATCATAAGCCCAGAGAAATTGTGGAATGACCAACTCCAAGCCAACAAGCAGCCAGCAAAGACCAAGTGGTAGAGACGCCCGGAACTGTCGAAGGAAATGCATATTCGCTCGTTTGTGAATTTATCAAAGAAAAATCCCTATTAAAAACAACGATGAACAGCATCCGATTCTGATCGTTTCTTACAGCACTAGACTGGCAAAAACAGAACCAAACTACTTCGGCAAGAATGTAATCTTGCCACAAGCCTTCACAAACCAAAGAAAATTAAAGAGAAACGGAACAAAGAAATTGGCAACAGAACGGGGTGGGGTAACAGGAACTAACTGAGGGAAATTTCAACCTTGGCAAGGCTCAAAGATGCTTTCTCTATCAAGAATTTCTAGAAAAGACATCTCGGGTAGGCAAAATTAGGAAATGTATTTTTTCGGAATTGCAGCTCCCATCGTATACTTGGGGTCAACAAAATTCCCCAAGCGGACCTTACCACACTGGCTCAACATCATATAGGCGTCGTAGCGTTCAAAACCAAAATCCCGCTCAAGCCAATAGATCAGTTCCCGATAAGCAATTCTACAGGCATCTTCCAGAGGTCTGGTGCTGCCAATCGCCATGATGAAATCATCTGCTTCAAGGCGTGGCCACTCAATATTGTAATTTTTAATCACGTTTACGGTAAAGGTTGTAAAAGTTGGATACTCGACAGCTACCCCGCAAACCTCTCCGTCACCCTGGCAGGCGTGGGCATCTCCAATAAATATACGAGCACCTTCAACTCGCACAGGTAGATAAGTCACAGTACCGGGCCCCATGTCAGGCAAGTCCATATTCCCACCGTGGCTATCCGGTGTTAGGGAATTGATTGAATCAATTTCCGGTGAAGTACTCAGCGTGCCAATGTGGGGACGATAGGGTAGCTTGATCCGGTCGCTCCAGTGGACAGTCTCTTCGTCCACATGAATCTTACGGACAATCTCTGGCAACGGTTCGTTTAATGTTGCAGTCAGATTAGTTCCGGTCAAAGCACCGAATTCAGGAATCATGCAGCAGGTGCCACGAGGCTGATCGCCACGAGGCACCATTTTTTCAATGTGAATGCAAATCGTATCTCCAGGCTGTGCACCCTTAACCATAATGGGCCCACATTGAGGATTAAGGTAAGGCATTTTGAGAAGCTTTGTTGGTTTGTCAGATTCCGATCGAATTTTTCCCTCAAAAGCATCGTGTGTTTCGGCAACAATTGTATCTCCAGGCTCTACTTCCAAAACGGGATTACTGTAGGGCCCAATCGTGTAAACGTATGTCCCTTGCTTTTCAGCGCTTAAATGATGGACTTTGCCGGTGGGGGCTTTAGCAATACCATGCTTGTACATCATCGAATCACTTACCCAATCATTGGGATAAGACCGCATGATCATTTCCATGTCTACCTCTTTAGGCTAGATTGACAAAACTTGGCTAAGCTTTTCTTCATTCCGAACCGCATCAAAATCAAGCATAGCAACAACAGAACCCTTCTCAACAGCGTACGCCCTGTCAATTGTGACAGAAATCAATGAAGCATTTTGATCAATCAAAATTATAGACAAGTTGAATTGTTTCCGAAAATTTAATATGGCCTCACCAATTTGGCCGACAATATTTAGCTGTACTCCCTCACTTGGTTCATCCAAAATCATTATTTCAGGCCCACCTGCTAAAGCTCTTCCGATTGCTAACATTTCTTGTTGTCCCCCACTAATAATCCACAACTAGGATCACCTGCTGCTCACAGATTGCGCCTGTACAAAATGTATTTGCATCTGCAACTCCACCCTCATACTGATTCGTGTAGATGTACAATTGCTTGAACTGGTCTACAATTGGCCTAATTGCTTCTCTCTCAGCACTTGTAAAGCCTGCAACCAAACAGTCTACCTTATCACCCTGAATCAATTTCCTAGTCAGTTGTTGCCAAACATTATTATTGGACTGGCCATCAAGATTGATGAGTTCAAAAGGTCTTCCTAGAATACCATCATCTTCAGAACTAACTAAAATCTCATCATCTTCAGTAAACGTGACTGCTTCTTTAGAGCGACCTCCACCATCATTCACATAGTTTAGGTCACCTTTTCCAACTCCCATGAGAGGGGGTTGTACTGCTACATTTCCGAAGGCACCTAGGCCTCCTGATCCTACTGGGCCTCCCTTCAGAGTTAATCCTGCATTAATTTCTGAAACCGCTAACTGTGCTGCATGATCTTTTTGCACACCGTATACGGCTAGATTTCCTGAGAGGTCTTTTAGGTGTCCAATTTTTACTGCAGCAGCATGGCTAGAAGCTTTTGCTGACTTTGAAGTGATGATAGCAGGCACAGCTAGTGCTGCTCCCACCGCAAGTGAACCTTTGATGAAAGGTTCTACGGGTTGAGCCATCAGATTCCACAATTTCAGTTTTTGCGGTCATGTCTTCTTTGCTTTGATCCATTCTTACCTCAATGATGAAAATAATTGATCAACAAAACACATCGCTTCTAAAATTATATTTATTTATCACCTCCTTTTACTCTTATTATGCCTCTCTTATTCACATTCCCTGTGTTTAGAGAGACTTTTCTAGACCCTCCAATTGTCTAAACCTATTTTTAGTGGGAAACGCTCTCTAGATTAAACTGTGATTTTAATTCTCAAAGTTTTTAAAATTTTAAATTGAATAAATAGTAATTTTTTGCCTAATATTTTAAGCTTTATTTTTGTAAAACATTTTGTCTATTTATGTATCGTAAAAAAATATTGATTAATATTTAATCGGCTAGCTATTTTTGCTTAATATTTAATCGAATTTAAATTCGAACTTGGTCTCACAGAAATTTTGTACAAAAAAATTTCAGTAAAAAAATTTCTTCTCACGCTGCAGTTTGAATTTCTTAGTTCTAAATAATTGGTTTCCCATATATTTCTGATTATTTGAGCATTAGAATGTTTTTAGGATTGAACTCGTTTTTACGGAGATGGTTTGAAGGGATCCCGCCAACTATCGGCTGGTTGGGGCTCTGCTTTGCACTATCAGGGACCTCCGCCAGCCTGACTGTCTCAGCTGCAGCCTTGGTAGGGCAACGCATTGCAGAAAACCCTGCATGGGCCACATTACCACTATCGTTGAATCTGCTGGGCACCATGAGCAGTGGGATCCCGGCTTCCCTGCTGATGCAACGGATTGGAAGGCGCAACGGTTTCCGCATAGGGACAGTGGTGGGCCTACTGGGAGCTTTGCTAAACATCTATGCGATTCAATCCGAAAGTTTCACCCTTTTCTGTCTAGGCAGCTACCTAATCGGCTGTCTCCTTGGTTTTGGGCAACTTTATCGATTTGCAGCCATTGAGGTGACTCCGGAAGAGCACAAGGCAAGAGCTGTCTCTCTGGTGCTGTTTGGTGGTATCTTTTCTGGAATTCTTGGACCTGGGATTGCCTTCCTCACCAAGGATTGGGTAGAAGAAGCACCTTTCATGGGAAGCTATCAGTCCCTGATTGGCCTGTACATCCTGGTTTTTTTGCTGTTGCAACTGGTAGATCTACCAAAACCCACTGCCAGTGAGCAACACCCCCGAACTCGTCCGTTCTGGGAGATCATGCGTCAGACCTCCTGGAAAATCAGCGTCCTTAGTGCTGCTTTGGGCTATGCAGCAATGGCCTTGATCATGACCGCAACCCCACTCTCCATGCAGGCGCATCAACACTCTTTCTCTGCATCAGCCTTTGTCATTCAGTGGCATGTGATCGCCATGTTCCTGCCTTCTTTTTTCACAGGGAATCTGATTCAGCGCTTTGGCGGAAAAAACATCATGCTGATGGGAATTGGGCTGAATCTGCTTTGTATCTTGATTAACACGCAGGGACAGTTCTTTCTGTCTTACTGGTCTGCTCTGATTTTGTTGGGGGTGGGCTGGAATTTCATGTTCATTGCCGGAACGACACTACTGACAGAAACTTATCGGCCCGAGGAGAAGGCACTCGTACAGGGAGTTAATGACGTATTGGTATTTGGTTCAGCTGCGAGTGGCTCACTACTGGCGGGAATCTTACAAAATCAAATTGGCTGGGAGTCACTGAACATGGTTGCGGCTCCTCCCCTACTTTTGTTAGCTGGCTGGCTGCTCTGGCTGAAGCGCAACAGAGGATTCCTGATTCAACAACCCATTCATTGAAAGGCGAGATCAATCTAGTGGGCCTCGTTAGTCTTGATCGAAAGATAGAAGTCATAGACGCAAATCATAAAGGCAATCAAACTGATCAATCCCAGATCAAGCTCACTTAAGATCCGATTGCTAAAGTGTAAAAAAACAAGAAATCAATTGGTCAGACAAGAGCGACAACCAAGTCAAGCTTGTTGAGATAAAGGCTGGGGTCTGAGACGGTATCGAGAGGAAGAGTAGTACGTTGTAATTTTTTAGGTGCAGGGAAAGTCTTGAGCTAGAATTTCACGGACCAGACTGGCGGCGTTGTAGCATCGGAATTCTGGATATGCACCCAACAAACACCTAGAGTTGGCTTAGTACTAACGACTGTTTCCAAGAATTTTGACCAGACTCCCCTTGCCTCCGTCTGTTAGCAGAAACAAATCTCCAGTCGGAGAGGCTTCGATTTTCCGAATTCGACCGAATTCGTTTCGATAAAGACGTTCTCCAATGAGTTGATTCTCACTTCTGACAAATCGGATCAGAGTCCTTTCTCTCAAGGTCGTGACAAACCAACTATTTCTCCAGTTCTGGTAATTTTCCCCACCATATATCAAGAGTGAGGAGGGAGCTACCGATGGGTCCCAGTAGTGCAGAGGTTCTTCAATACCAGAATACCAAGACCCTACGCCCACCCTTTCGTCATTATAGTCTTTGCCATAGGTGGCTACTGGCCAACCATAATTTTTTCCCGCAATTAATTTATTGATTTCATCTCCACCTTTTGGACCATGGTCAGCAATGTAGACCTGACCATCAGTTGAATTGTAGTAAATGCCCTGTGGGTTACGATGACCGTAGGTGAAGATCTCAGGCAACGCACCAGCTGATCCTAAAAACGGATTATCTTTTGGTGTAGTCCCATCGAGATTCAATCGAATTGTCTTTCCCAAATGATTATCCAATCTTTGTGGGTCTGCTGTGAAGACATCCACAATGCGACTTGCTGTTGTGTAATTGAATCGGTCTCCAACAGTCAATAAAAGGTGTCCTGATTCATCGAAGGTGATTCTAGATCCGTAATGTATGTTTGACCCAACATAAGGTAGTGCCTCAAAAATCTCTTCGACATTCGTAATCGTATTTGATTCAATTTTAAAATGTATCAAAGCAGTTGTAGATAAGCCTTTTCTTCTTTTTGAATAAGTTAAATATAAACGTTGATCCTGATCATAGTTTGGTGACTTTTTTATGTCTAGTAATCCACCTTGACCTGCAAAACTTACTTGCAATCCAGTCTCCACATTTTGAATTGATTCACCATCGATTAGCTTCAATAAGCCACTTCTTTCTGAAACTACTATCCTCGTTTCATCTAGGAACGCCAGGCCCCAAGGATAGCTTAAATCATTTGTAATTATTTCATAAGCTGGCTCACAATTCGATTCACATAAGTTTTTTGCTGAGCTAAGGGATGGTACTATTATTAAAATAATTATTAAAAAAATAATATTTAATAGATGTTCTGACTTATGACTTCCCATCTGTTATCTTGATTGAAGTAAGAAGATGTTCAATTTGAATTAAAATTGAATAAATTTTTCAAATTTGCACTTGAATCAAACTAATTTTCACCGTGATAAACACAGCATTTTTCTGCCGGGAATTTTAGTAGTAAACTTTCCTGGCTGATAGACATTTTTCGGTTAACTTTTACCTTCACTTCAAAGTTCTCACATTGGGCTGATATCAACTTAAAATTCTCACAATGGGGTTGGCGCAGTTGCGTTGTTTAAACAAATGAAGTAATCTCCGAGATTTGGAGAACTAACAATGCAATGTCCTCCCTGTGCTCATCCTGACTACATCCTCTTTGGTAAGAATCGAGGCGCCCAACGCTACCGTTGCCAAGCCTGCCGTCGAACCTTTCAGACACTGCGCAGGGGCAAGGATCCCGCCCTCAAAGAAAAGGCTCAAAAGCTATACCTCGAAGGACTGGGTCTCAGAGCCATTGGCAGAATTCTCGGGGTGCATCACAAAACTCTCTTGCTGGCTGCTGCAAGCTGCCCAAGCACTCCCAGCGAACCTACCGCAGACAGAGGCCTGCTCCTTCATCGAAGT
>NYTS01000101.1 GCA_002683655.1 Deltaproteobacteria bacterium | reverse complement strand
GAGTGGCTTGATGCCTTTCTCACTCCAATACTGTCCTTCCTGCTGACCTTGAGAGCGGTTCGCCATTCGTTGTCCAGAACGAGCAAGTTGTTGCATCTGTCCCTGCATCTGCTGCATACGTCCCTGCATCTGCTGTAAATATTGTTCGGTCTGTTGCACGAGAGGCATCGCTATTCCAGGTCCGCTTCCAGAACCAAAACCAGGGCTCTGTCCTTTCCCAGGTTGCTGACCGGGTTGCTGTCCTGGCTGCTGACCAGGCTGATTACCTCCCAGCATTTGAGAGGCTTCTTTGGAAAATTGTTGTGCATTTGCAAGCATCTGAGCCAATTCGTCCATTGAGAGTTGACCATTCACCATTTCCTCCAGTATTTTCTGCATTTGCTCAATCATTTCAGAAATCTGCTGCTGTTGCTGCTGTAGGTCCTGTGGAGTAAGACCTTGACTTATCTGGGAGCTTTGTTGCTGGCGTATCATCTCTTCTAATTGCTCCCTCAACTTGGACTCCTGACGTAGGGCCTCAGCTAATTGTTGCTGTAGTTGATTGAACTGTTCCATCATATCAGAATATTTCTCATCATAGTACTGAGAGGTACTCTGCTGAAGCTGTTCCTGTTGCTGCTGAAACGCTGAGAGCATCTGGTTGAGTAGTTCTTGCGCTTCTGCTCGCTTGTTTTCTTGGAGGAGTTGGCGCACTTGTTCCATCAACGAAGAGAGTTCCATTTCCTCAGTTGGCTGATTGGACTGCTCAGGAGGGGCGGGAAGGAATTCTGCCATAGCCTGCTGCTGCTCCAAGAGTTCGGCTAGACGTTGTTCAAACTCTTCCAGCATTTCCATCACTTCTGACAAGGACTCTGGATTTTCGTCCAACTGCGCGAGCCACTGTTCAAGTTGCTGAAAATCTGCAAAAATATCATCTGCTTGATTTAGTTTGTCTGCAAATTCCTGTTGTTCGAGCAGTTCCTTGAGACGATAGCGCATCTGCCGCATTGCATTGTATTCTTCCCTTAACAGCACCAATTGTGCTTCACTTGGGGCTGATTCCGCGACCGCAAAACTGGGAATCATGAAGAGGGGCAGCATAAACAGGAGGCGGAATTTCATGAAGGCTCCAAAGTCAGGTTGCACAGAAGCTATTGATTTTGGCAGAAATAATTGGCGAATAACAATGAATCTTCCTAAAAATTCTGAAAATTATCGAAAATCTAATGATAGATATGCTTGCACTCAAAACCTTTCTCGTCGTTCAAAACCAATTTTAGAGCAGGTAATTGTGTGGTGGTCTCCTCAGAAAAGCTCTCACACTTGAGAAATTGGTGGGGCATTGTATGAACTTTCTAATTCCATGAACACAAATCATGCATTCAAATAACTTCTCCCAATTTGGAGGCAAGCTTTTTAGTGCAACAGCCCAAAAACTTCAGTTATTGAGGGCAAGTCGCTATTGGCCTGACAGCCCCGCCAAACTCTGGGGCTGCATTGGGGGAGCTTTTCTGCTACTTCTGATCAACATGCCTTTTCGTGACTTCCTGAGTTTACTGGTTGTCGTTGGGGCGCTTGCCGGTGCATTAACTCTTTGGAAACCCTGGGAGCACACTTTCTTTAATCCACACAACCATCCTGACTCCAAGGTGGTTGATCTTAATTCTTACCGACAGCGCAAACAGAAAGCGGAAGAACCTTCAAGCGTGGTCCCTAGCCTTCAATTGGTTCTGGAAACTAATTTTTTACCCCAAGCAGACCTAGTGAAAGCTCTCTTGGAAGAGCATGGCATTCCAGTGAACCTACTTAACAGACACAATGCCAGTATTCTAGTGCATCCCCTGGGCAGTCAAACTGTCAAAGTTATGGTTCCTGCATCCGAGCACACCCGTGCCATTCGCCTTATTGAGCAAAACGCTCCCCATTCGCCCGACAATGGGCCCAATATCGCCTGATCCCAAAAATTCTTCTTCATGGAAACTGATCGTCTCATTCATCATTATTGCGCATATCACCGAGACAGCCGACTGGAATTTGGTTGGGTCCGAGCACTTCAGAAGAATCGACTGGTAGTGCAGCCTGTTTTGGGTCGCGAACAATTTCTGCCAACAAACCGAATTCTTTGGTCCCAACCCAGTCAGCAGATAGCAGAGGGTGGAGCTCTTCAGCAACTCACCCGTATCTTGGAGAAAGCAGAAGGCCTGGCTGCACAAATTGATCTGCCTACCATTCATGCCTTGGTCGAACCAAACACTGAGTTGACTCTAGATGAGATCGCTCAAGATTTTCTGGAAGAACCGGAAGCGCTGGCTAATCAAGTTGCTCTGTTGCTGGCGTTGCAGAATACGGCAGACTGGTTTCGTCGCAATCGCCAGAACACTTACACACCACTGACTGAGGAAGAGCAGCAAAAACTTCAGCAAAAACGAGAGCGTGAACTGGCCCGCCAGCAACGAGAAGCAAATGTTCGTAAGTGGATTGAAGAGTTGGAATTGGGTAAATGGCCAAGTCCTGGAAAACAAACTCAGGCTCAACAAGATTGGCTGGAGCAGTTGAGATCCCTACTATTCTTTGGTAAGGATTCAGGATATTGGAAGGAGTTGGCTCCCTGGATCGGTTTGGGTGCCAGCCACGAGCAAGCCGATGAACAACAACTTCGTCGCTTGCTCCAGAAAGCGAGACAACCGGTTCGTTGGGGGGAGCTGCAACTACGCAAGGCTCAGGTCGCTTTGGATTTTCCAGAGGAAGCGCTGCAGGCAGCTGACATGCTGCAACAAGGAGCCCAGGTCAATTTTTCAAGCCTACCGGACGAACGCCCTGTCTTCACTGTCGATGCGGCCAAAACCAAGGACTACGATGATGCGATCTCAGTAAAAAGCTGGACAGAACGCAGCATCGAACTAAGTGTTCACATAGCTGATCTCACCCAGCATATTGATCCGGAAGACTCCCTGTTTTCATTGGCAGAACAAAGAATCTCCTCGGTCTACACCGTTGAGGATACTTACCCGATGTTTCCGAAGGTCCTGGCCAATGATTATTTTTCTCTGCGAGCTGGCATTCCCAAAACGGTGATGAGCTTCCATTTGCAGTTGTTTCTGGATGGCACTTGCCTGCTTCATGGTATCGAGCATGAGCAAATCGTTGTGCAACAGAATTTAACTTACGAGGAAGTTGACTCGTTTGTCGTGAAGCAGGATTCTTTCTGGGGAATGCTGTTTAACTGTTGCGATGCTCAACGCAAGCTGCGGCTCGCAAATGGAGCCTTGGACATAGAGCGTAAGGAGTTTGAATTAGACATTACAAACCCAGAAAATATTCGTGTGCTTGAACGAGATAGGGAAAGTCCAGCGAACAGTCTCGTGCAGGAATTGGCGATTCTTGTCAATCAACTCGCTGGAGAGCAGCTTGAACGGACTCGCCTACCTGGCATCTTTCGTACTCAGGCCCCTTACGAGATCACACAAGAGCCTACAGAAGGTGAAAAACTGACAATGGACCATGTCAACATCGAAGGGGCCCGTCTAGCAGTCAATCCAGGTACTCACTCGGGGTTGGGCTGTTCGGTATACATGCAGGTTACCTCCCCAATTCGGCGCTTTGTGGATCTCCTCTGTCAATGGCAACTCCGACACGCCCTGCAGCATCAGCAAGCATTTTTTAGCGAGCAGCAGCTGATGGGTTGGGCGTCTGAAATTGAGTTGCGCCAGCGTTCCTATGCTCGAACTGAACGAGAAATTGAGCGTTACTGGAAATTGCGCTACGTAGGACAGCATCTGGGGCAAGTGTTTGCGACACGTGTCCGCCGTGAATTGAATCAGCGGGTCGAAATCGAGTTGGAAGATCTAGGCCTAGTCTGTCAGCTACCGGGTTCTCGTCCCAAGGGTACCCAACTTGGAATTGAGGTCATGCAGGTTGATCCGGAAGGTGGAAATCTATTCGGAGAATTCCGAGACCATCCGGGAGAAGCAAATTCAGGAGAATAATGAAACAAATCTTGATTCCAAAGCTGCTGCATCGTAAGGGTCAGGAGAAACTCACCTGCCTCACTGGCTACGATGCTTTTCACGCCACTATGCTGGATGAATCCCCAGTCGACATGATCCTCGTTGGAGACACACTGGGATTGATGGTACAGGGTCACGATTCAACACTACCTGTGACCTTGGAAGAGATCATCTACCACGCTAGGATCGTGACACGTTGTGCGCCAACCAAACTGGTGCTCGCAGATATGCCCTTTGGTAGTCTGCGAGCGGATGTAGCCCTCAATGTGGAGCAGTCCATTAGGGTCTTTAAGGACAGTGGAGCCGGTGCTCTCAAGATGGAAGGAGCTACCTCCGAGATTCTGACTACTATCCAGCACCTGACTCCGTTGGGAGTTCCTGTCTGTGGACACATCGGCTTTCAGCCCCAGTCAGTCCACTTAAGTGGCTATAAGATTGATGGTAAAACCTTGCCTGATCAGCAGCGACTTCTAGAGGAAGCGCAACGTCTGCAAGACGCTGGTTGCTTTGCGATTGTTTTAGAGTGCATAGTGGATGAGGTTGCTGAGCTAATTACTCGATCTGTGGACATGTTGACAATTGGAATTGGTTCAGGACCAGGAGTTGATGCTCAAGTGCTGGTGCTGCACGATTTGCTAGGAATGACCCACGGTAGGATGCCCTCTTTTGTTCGCCAGTACGCCCAACTTCGACAGATTGCCTTGGCAGCAGTGAATGAATGGGTTGATGACGTGCGCAGTTTGGATTATCCAAGTCTGGGTGAATCCTATCGGAACCCAAACAAGCAGAGCAAAAGTTCCTAAGCAATGCCTGAAAAGGAACTTGCACAAATGGTTAAATTTCCTTAAAAAGTAAGGTTTTATTTTTCATTCTGCCCTTTGTCTGGGTGAATTTTGATCCTCTTTCCCTGACCTGTTTCAGGCAGGTATTGGCACAACAAGCCATCATCAATCATGGAGACATCATGGCTGTCATTTCAATGCGGCAATTTCTGGAAGCCGGCGTTCACTTTGGACACCAGACCAAGCGCTGGAATCCCAACATGGCTCCCTACATCTATGGAGTCAAGAGTGGCATTCATGTCATCGATCTGCGCCAAAGCCTCAAGCAACTCAAAGTGGCCTACGAGTATGCCAAAACAACGGCTTCAGAGGGTCGCAACTTCCTCTTCGTTGGTACAAAGCCCCAGATTCAAAATATTATTCAAGAAGAAGCCGACCGTTGCGGAGCAAATTATATCAACTTCCGCTGGCTCGGTGGAATGCTGACCAACTTCTCTACCGTCAAACAGTCGATTAGCCGATTGAAGGAATTTGAAGAGTTGGCAGGAAAAGATGACACTTACGAAGGCATCATCAAAAAAGAAGCTCTCCGTATCCAACGTAAGCGTGAGAAATTGGATCAGTCTTTGGGTGGTGTGAAGACTATGCGTGGGCTTCCTGACCTAATCTTCGTTGTGGATTGTCGTAGAGAGCACCTGGCAATTCGGGAAGCTAACAAACTAGGGATTCCCATCATCGCAATTGCAGATACCAACAGTGATCCAAAAGATGTCACTGTTCCAATTCCGGGTAATGATGACTCCCCGAAAGCTGTACGACTCTTTGCCAGTGTTATTGCAACTGGCATTTTAGAAGGACGGACGAGTCGAGCGAGCATCTCTACCGCTGACAGTGGAACCCCAGCTGAGATCAGCCAGGCTGCCCCTGCTCCAGCAGAGAGTGAGCCTGAAATGAAAAGTGACTCTGCAGACAACGAAGTGACCGACACACCTGCCACCCCTGAATAAACGAATCAGCGAAGGAGAAAAAGAATCATGGCTGAGATCACTGCCGCCGCCGTCAAGGAATTGCGAGAACTGACTGGCGTGCCAATGATGGATTGCAAAAAAGCTCTCGTTGAAACCAACGGAGACATGGAAGCTGCCAAAGATTTTCTGCGTAAGCGTGGGCAAGCCAAGGCGATCAAGAAATCTTCGAGAGAAACCAATGACGGTGCCATCGCGGCTTACATTAGTGACGATCTAAGAACTGCGAGTCTCGTCAAGCTGTCCTGTGAAACAGATTTTGTTGCCAAGAACGAACGTTTTCAAAATCTACTGCAAACCATCTGTAGTCAGGTGGCTACTCAAGGAGACATGGAGGTCCCAAGTCAAACTTTGGTTGACGGATCCGGAACCATCCAGGACCTGCTGACCCAAAGTGTCGCTGAACTCGGGGAAAACATCCAGTTTGTGGAAGCGAAGCGATTCGAACTAGACGAAGGCGTGATCGGCTCCTACATTCACATGACTGGAAAAATTGGAGTGCTTGTCCCAATCGCAACCAACGGTGCAGCAGATAAAGACCCGTTGACATCTTTGGCCAGAGACATCGCAATGCACATTGCCGCAACTCCTGCAGAAGCGGTTCTTCCAGAGCAAGTAGACCAATCTGTGCTGGACAAGGAAAAGGAAGTCTTCGTTGCACAAGCTCGTGAATCTGGCAAGCCAGACAACATTATTGAGAAAATGGTCAGCGGACGAATTCAGAAGTTCCTGAAAGAGATCTGCGTCAGTTCCCAGCCCTTCGTCAAAGATCCGCAGCGTACTGTTCAGCAATTGGTAGATGACAAAGCTAAGGAACTGGGAGTGGAACTTCGATTCGACAGCTTTGCCAAATTCAACTTCTGAGGACGTTTGCAACCTTCTTATCAGAGAATTCTTCTCAAACTCAGCGGGGAAACTCTTGGAGGAACCAAAGGCTTTGGTTTCGACTATGAAGTGGTTCAAACCATCGCTGAAAACATCTCCAAGGTTCACGATCTGGGAGTTGCGGTAGGAGTCGTGGTAGGGGGTGGAAACATCTTTCGAGGTGCCCGCTCTGCTGAGGGGCACATTGGCCGAGTCGCTGGTGATCACATGGGAATGATGGCCACCGTGATCAACAGCATCTGCCTGCAAGAAGTTTTAGAGCAACGTGGAGTCACCACTCGGGTAATGTCTGCCATTGATATACGTGCTGTAGCTGAGCCCTACATCAAGCGTCGGGCTGACCGGCATTTGGAGAAGTCACGGGTAGTTATCTTTGCAGCCGGAACCGGGAACCCGTTCTTCACAACAGATACAGCCGCAGTGCTACGGGCATCTGAAATCAGTGCAGAGATTGTGATCAAGGCCACCAAGACTGATGGTGTTTATGATAAAGATCCAATGCTCCATGCCGATGCTGTCCGTTATGAACAGCTCGATTATGCTGAGGTCCTCAAACGGAATCTAAAGGTCATGGACTCCACAGCGATTGCCTTCTGTAAAGACAATGATTTGCCAATCATGGTTCTCGATATCAATGCCTCTGACTCCATCCTAAGGGCAGTTTGTGGTGAACCTATTGGCACCCTGATTAGCTGAGAGACACATCATGCAAGCTGAGACGATCGAAGAAGTTCAAGAGACAGTTCGCCGAAAAATGGATAGTACGCTGAACAACCTGAGACAAGAGTTCAACAACATTCATGCGGGCCGGGTTACGCCAGCTATGCTTGAGAACGAGAAGGTTGACTACTACGGATCTCCAACTCCGATTACACAAGTGTCCTCTGTTTCTGCGCCGGAACCTCAACTGCTGATGATCAATCCTTGGGAAAAAAACATGATCAAGGAGATTGAGCGAACGCTTCAAGCAGCAAACCTGGGTTTCAGCTTATCCAATGATGGCAACGTGATCAGAGCGCTGTTGCCTCCCTTCACGGAAGAGCGACGTAAGGAACGAGTCAAACAGATCAAGAAAATTGGTGAAGAAGTCAAAGTAGCCTTACGCAATGTGCGTCGGGAAGGTAACGACACTTTGAAAAAGATGGAAAAAGACAAGCTCATCTCTCAGGATGAAGAGAAGGGCGCCCAGGCAGACATCCAGAAGCTCACGGATGAGCACATCAACTTAGTGAGCGAATTAATGACTGCCAAGGAAAAAGAACTGATGACCATTTGAGTCATACCCTAATCCTCCCTAGGATCCTCTTTTGCTCGCTAGCCTGCTCTATTCCTTGTTGCCTTATCAGATTTTCAAGTCCGTTTCCTTCCGTGGGGGGATGACGTTCTTAACAGCTTATCTGATCATCACTTGGCTGATGCCGATGACGATACAGCTTTTTCGGCGTCATGGAATCACCTCTGATTTCACAGCTGCTAGCAGACAGACAGGACCGTACACCGGAGCGACCCCAATTATGGGAGGTGGGGTGTTGATCGTAGGCATCCTGATTTCTTCGCTACTGTGGACGACCCTGAATCAGTACATCATCGCCCTGCTCCTGATCATGCTTTCCTTTGGGCTGATTGGTGCGCTGGATGATCTGGCCAAGGTCTTTCACAAACGTCGCATTGAGAGAGGGGAAGAGGCCCGCAAGAGCTACAGTGATAAGGCTGATGGCATCAGCGGCAAGGGCAGGTTGGCTGCTGAATTTGCAGTGGCTCTGCTAGTTGTCTTGGGGCTTTACTTATACGTCGATATTGATGGACATCTTGTTGTGCCTTTTGTACCTATCGACGAATGGTATCCGTATCTACCAAAGTATCTGTTCATTCCTTTCATGCTACTGGTCATTGTTGGTGGCGCTAATGCTGTCAACTTGACCGATGGGATGGACACACTAGCTACTGTACCATTGATGACCTGTACGCTCTTCGTAGGAGCCGTGGCCTATATTGGAGGAGATTTAGACTTTGCCACAAAGCTAAAAATTCCTCATCTTTCTCATGATATTAAAGAATTGGCTGTGCTTGCTGCTGCCATTATTAGCGCAGGTTTTGCCTTTTTGAAGTACAACGCACCCCCAGCCCAGATTTATATGGGTGACCTTGGAGCCCTGGCGCTGGGAAGTGTTGTTTCAGCAATGTTCATCTTTGTGAAAGCTGAGTTATTCCTGCCAATTGTAGGAGGGCTGTTTGTTTTCTCTGCTCTCTCAACAATCATTCAGCGAGGGTTTTTTCGAGCAATGTTGCGTTTGCGAGGTCGGGATTTTGCGGAAACTTATCGCTTCTTTCTAAAATCTCCCTATCATCATCATCTGCAGCAACTTTGGACCTATCATCCGGAAGCTCCAAAAGTGAAGTCAGTTTGGTTGATGATGCTGGAAAAACTTGGAGTACGCTCTGTTCCAGAAGATAACAAGCTGCTCACTCCTCAAGAAGTTAATAGCCGAGTGGTCTGGCATTTTCATTTGCGCTCCATCTGGCTTTTTGTGATCACTTTGATCCTCTATTTCAAGGTAAGGTAATGACGGATTTGACTGGCAAACGTGCGCTGGTGACCGGTGCTGGACGCGGAATTGGGCGTGAAATAGCGCTAGAGTTGGCCCGGGCTGGAGCAGATGTCGTCATCATCAACCGAAATCCAGAACGTGGCTCTGCTGTTCTCACAGAAATCAAGGCAGCCAATGGGGAAGGGTGGAGTCTTTTAGGAGATGTTGCTGATCGAGAGACCGCTGAAAATCTAGCTGAAGAAGCTCTCAAACTTACGGGAGGAATCGACATCCTGGTGAACAACGCCGGCATCACCAAGGATAACCTCTTCATGCGGATGAAGCCAGAAGAGTGGGAGCAGGTACTGGGAGTCAATTTGAACGGTGTCTACTACATCACCCGCAGTCTCATCCGTCACATGGTCAAGCAGCGCTTTGGCCGCATTGTCAATATTGGCTCGGTGATTGGTTCCACAGGTAATCCGGGTCAGGTAAACTACAGCACAACCAAGGCTGGATTGATCGGTTTTACAAAGTCATTGGCCAAGGAACTTGGAGGGCGCAACATCACAGTCAATACCATCTCTCCAGGATTCATTGAAACAGACATGACGGAGGAGTTAAATGAAAAACAAAAGGAAGCCATCCTCAGTCAGGTACCTCTTGGGCGGATGGGAAGTGCTCAGGAAGTCGCTTGGGCGGTACGGTTTTTAGTGTCTGATCAAGCGGCCTACATCACAGGCACCACACTACATGTGAATGGTGGACTCTACTAGGACGTTCGCAAAAAATTTGACATTTAATCCGAATTTGAGGAAACAAACTCGCACTAGTTGCGGGAATTCTCCGTGGCTAGAAGGACCTCCCAAGCAGGAAATGCCTCTGGTCGCCTAATCTTTGGTTTTACACTGGAAAAGGATCACAACATGGATGAAATCGTATCAAAGGTCACGAAGATCATCAGCGAGCAACTTGGCAAAGATGAGTCTGAGATCAATTTAGAATCCCACTTCATTGACGACCTAGACGCAGACTCACTGGACACCGTTGAACTGGTCATGGCGCTGGAAGAAGAATTCAGCATCGACATCCCAGATGATGCCTCCGAAAAAATCACCACCGTCCAGTCAGCTGTTGACTTCATCCGATCCGCTACTGGCTGATCCCCTCTCCCTTTCTCCTATCACACTCTCATGAGCGATCGTCGTCGAATCGTCGTGACCGGTCTTGGTTGCGTCAGTCCACTTGGAAACAGCGTGACAGAAGCTTGGAGTGCCTGTTCCTCTGGAAAGTCAGGCATTGGTCCAATCACACATTTTGATGCTTCGGAGTTCCGAACTCAAATTGCTGGGGAAGTACGGAACTACCAAGTTCCTGACATTGTCTCGACTAAAGAAGCTCGTAAGATGGAACTCTTCATTCGCTATGCAGTTGGTGCGGCAGCGGAGGCTCTCCAAGACGCTAATTTGGAGATCACCGAAGAGTTGGAAGAAGAAACTGGTGTCTCAATGGGAGTAGGAATCGGGGGATTGGGCAACATCGAGCGGCATACGCTGGTGGTGGAAGAGGGAGGACCAAAACGGATTTCTCCCTTCTTCATCCCAATGACTCTTGTTAACCTGGCCCCGGGGCAGGTCTCAATGGTTTTCAAGACTCGCAACTATAACGCTTGTTCAGTTTCGGCCTGTACCTCCTCCAATCATGCGATTGGTACTGCAGCGCGCATCATTGAACGTGGAGATGCGAAAATCATGTTGGCAGGAGGCAGTGAATCTGCTGTGACTCCACTGGGTGTCGGAGGTTTTGCGGCGATGAGAGCACTCAGCACACGCAATGATGACCCAGAACGGGCGAGTCGTCCTTACGATCAAGATCGAGATGGCTTTGTTCTTTCGGAGGGAGGAGCAATGCTAATTCTCGAAGATTATGAATTTGCGAAAGCCAGAGGAGCTCGGATCTACTGTGAGATTATTGGGTATGGAGTCAGTTCGGATGCCCATCACATCACTGCCCCTTCCATGGAAGGTCCAGCTCGAGCAATAAAGCTAGCCCTCAAGGATGCGAAGCTGAACTCGGAGGATCTAGACTACGTTAACGCTCATGGTACCTCGACCCCGGCAGGAGATCTTAACGAATTGCGAGCGCTCAAGCTGGCGCTTGGAGAAGACACCGCAAAGCATATTTCCATCAGTTCCACCAAGTCCATGACTGGGCATCTCCTGGGAGCTGCGGCGGCAATCGAGGCAGTTTTCTCTATCAAAGCCATGGAACAAGGCCTTGTACCTCCTACGATCAATGTCGAAAATCTGGACCCGGAATGTGATCTAGACATCACCCCAAACGTGGCTCGTGAACGTCAGATAACACACGTCATGTCGAACGCCTTTGGCTTCGGCGGGACAAATGCTTCGGTCATATTCCGTAAAATCTAACCCAATCCTTAGCTCATAGAGATCCAGATGGAAGAATTCATCTTTCAATTGAAAAGTAATCGCTTCGTGCGCTACTCCGTACTCGGAGGGTTTATCTTGATTTCTTATGTGGTGACCAACGGGAGCATCCTCTCCACCGCTCTGGTTGGAGCCGGACTGCTGCTGGGAAGGATGAGCTACAACGATGCAGTGGATGATATCGACGTCTGAAAGTTAGCTCTCTCGTCAGTTGTTTGCATCCAGTAGATGGGTCGATTCAACTGGCGAAATTTCTCTTGAAGACCATGCTGCCACGCTTTGAACTGTCTTTGAAACTCCTTTTCTCTTGACTCACCCCAATTTAGGGTTAAGTGCGTTGCGCCTTGCTGAAAAAGAACCTCGCCTCGCCAGGGCATCTGTTGCTCTAAGGGATCCAAAAGACAAACTGGTCGTAACTCACAATGTCGAACCAGTCGTCGACAGAGTTTCCACTCCTCTTCCCCAAATTCCTGAAAATCACTGAAGAGCCAGATTACGTTACCTGGACGCTGAATACGATTGAAGCGTTCCAACAGCTTTAATAGTGGTGACGGATCAACGGAAATAAATCCCTCTTCCTGCAATCCCAGTAGCTCCTGTTGATAGGCGTCCACCAATTTGCCGAGCATCTGCAGCAGCGCTGGACGATGTTCCTTAGGTGCAGCCTCATGATGAGTTCGTGCCCCGGCAAACCAAAGTGCAACCCGGTCCTGATTTTTAAGAGCCCGCCAAGCCAGCTGCGCCGCCAGACAAGCAGCCAGCCGAACCTTAAGTTGTCCTTGTGTAGCAAAAAACATAGAGGGGGAACAGTCCAACAAAAGAAAGTTGGGTTGCTCACGTTCTTCACGGAAGAGTTTGGTGTGGGCTCGACCAGTTCGTGCTGTGACCAGCCAGTCGATCAGGCGGACATCATCTCCTGCCTGATAGAGTCGAACCTCGTCAAATTCCATCCCCCGTCCCTGAAAGCGGCTTTGATGAGAGCCAATTCTGGAACTTGAGGGGAGGGTTCGTCGTGCTTGTAGGGGACCAAGGGGGAATGCCCCGGGGAGGAGGTCCACCAAGGCCAGTTGCAGACCATCGGTGGGAGTGGGCATGTCAGTTAGGAGGTGCCGGGATACAGACGAGCAAGCCCTGATCTACGCGATAGCTACCACAGTTCTCTGTGAAGGCCTGAGCAGCTCGTTCGGTTTCGATTTCAAAGACATGACCAATCTTCATTTGATTGCGAACCTCCTGAGCGCTTGGTGAACCCCACTGACTGGTTCGGTTCTGGTGAAGCCGGCGCACGTTTAACTGCTCGACTTTCCCAAGAGACTGGTTGGCTTCTTTCTGGATCTTGGCTTGTACGTTATCATCACAACGCATGGTTTCCCCATACGTCTCCTGCTGTAGACAAGCCGGAGCCGAAACCTCCTGACGATAGGGCGTACTTGGTGGGGGGGATCCACTACAGGCTACCTGACTTGCCAACAGCAACAACATAATGAACTGCCGCACTAGGCTCATTGCCGTTCCCGAATAAGTTGTTGGACCATAAGGTTGGATTCACGAATTCGTCGAGCGGTATCGCGATTGATCCGTGCTATCGGCGCTGGATTCACCTGTTTTTGCAGACTAGCCCCGTAGTAGGGAGCGCTACGTTCCTCTCCGACAATTGGGCCACTGAAACCGATGTAACGTTGTCTGTGGCGGAACTTTTTGCTGAATGTACGTCGGTACTCGAAAGGGTCCTGGGTCAACTGATTGACCATCTCTCCACTGCGCTGCACTTCCTGTGGGCGGTACTCCGAAAGGGGATACTCTCCTC
>NYTS01000100.1 GCA_002683655.1 Deltaproteobacteria bacterium | reverse complement strand
TCAAAGTCTATTAACAGACTTCAGGGCTCCTTCTATTAAAAGCAAACCCCGAGTCTTAAAACACCCTGAAGTTCGCCTCGCCTCACATCGACTCTCAAAGAACTCACGATAACTCGCGAAAGCCTATGAGAATATAAATCCTTACTAAGGATGTCAAGCGATGTTTGAAGATAATATGAAAATTGTTAGGAGGGATCAAAAGAAAGGGAGTCGTGGTCAGCAATTTCACGTACGCTAATTAAAGCCGCGATGTTATAAGGAAGATTTGTTGGTCCATTCTCAGATTGCAAGACCATCGTGTGGGCCACGTCAATTCGTTCCTGAACCATATGCTGCTGCCCTGGCATCACCAGAGAATCTTGTAGATATTTGAGGAGATCTTCCTCGTCTTCAATAGACTCGTCCAGCATTACGACTTCGATTTTCGTACCTGTTGAAACTTCGCTTAGGGTCAGCAGAGATGTGTGAGGGTGTTCGATTCCGGGCATCGGAGACCCATGAGGGCAAAATTTCGGGTACCCAAGATATTTTTCTAGGCGAGCAGCAACCAAGGGAGTGATCGCATGCTCTAAACTGTGTGCGTGTGTGTGGACTAGATACCATGGAATTTTTAATTCATGCCAAAGAAAATATTCTGCGAGATTATGGCGATGGGCAATACCCGCAGCGCTTTCTTTTCCCTCCTCAGTCAGTTCAATTTCTTTACGATCATTGAGATTCACTAATCCGTCACGTTCCAACCGACGTAGTGCTGCATGAACAGTAGAGGGACTACTATCTAATCTTTGAACCAGCGTAGAAGCTTTCACCACCCGACCCATTCCTTGAATTCGGTAGATCAGGTGAAGATATTCACCAACAACAACGGATTGACGGCCTTCCATGATCTTACAAAGCTCTTCAAATTCCTGAGATCATTTCTTTTCTACACGTATTACGTATCGAAAACTTTGGTACCCACCAACAGAAAACCTAATATAGCCAATTTCGTCTGAAATCCTTAGAAATAATTTCCCATTTTCTGGTATATTTTCATAATTAATTGTAATTGCTTTCTTTTTCATCATCAATTGCTGATGTATACGCTTGCGCTTGGAGTCAAGAAGGAAAATTTCTGGCTGTAGTTTTGTACTTCTAAGCACATCCCAGGATATTTGCCAATTTGCTTTGACCTCTTTGGGCAACTCAAGAAACAACCAGTGGCTGCTTCCACGGTTAGACAACTCTGCATAAACCAAGGACTGTATCGGCAAATAAAAGATTCCCTGCTGGTTTTCAGGTAAAATCCAATCAATGACGGGCTTCGTCTCTGGCCAATCAGGTGGGTTTTCAAGCGCTTTATTCAAAGATTGCAGAGATTCGTTCCAATCAAGACGCCAAAAGATAGTAGATTGGTCCTGGCCAAGCTCTCTAGAACGAAATCGAGACTCTTGGAACTCCTGTAGAGACTCAAAAATTACTGAATGCTGTTGTTCTGGCCTCCCTTGGTAAACAACACTATAGGGTGTGAGCATGTGTAACGTTGGTTGCTTCCAACCGATCTGCCTCCCCACTGATCTAAAGAGTTCATCTTCCATGTCTGCAGAAGGAGCATTCAACACTTCAAGCCGGAGCTGTTCATCATCTTTTCGTTGCAATTGGCGAAGATCTCGAATGAGAGGAGCCCAATCCAACATTAATTGATCCAACAAAACAGCAATCACAAAGCCTGCCTTTCGATTGCTGATCAAGCGTTGTGCGTAAACCTCCCCAAGTGTTTGACTTTGGTTTTTTAGCAGCAATTGGATACCGACGGTGGCAGAATTGAAATTCTCATTCAAAAGTTGTTGTGCAGCTTTACTAAAGCGTAGGTCGAAGACTGGGGCATCAGGATTTTCCTGTTCTTCACTGAGAAAAATCCGATAGGGAGCAAGTCGGCGCTGCAACATGCTCTTCAGCAATTTTTCTTGATCCGCCTTAACAAACCACTCGCTCTCATCAAAACGTAACCGAATAGAAACTGGTTGCGTGAGATCATTTTGCAGTGGAACTGCCAATTGCTGTAGACCTCCTATGATTCTGGAGCGATAAAGGCGGGCCTCCATGATAACGAAGAATTCCTGAGCCTTATCATCAGCAAATTCTTCGATCACTCTAGTTGACTCGATAAATGAATCAGGTTCGTTGAGTAACCGATTCTCCAAGACAGGGTAAAGCTGTTCCAAGTCTTCAGGTTTCAGAAATTGAGTCATCGTTCGGGTCAGAATATCTTTCTTGGCAATTGCAATCGCCGACTCGCGAGCTCTGACATAATTTTCATTGTAAACTCGAACAGCAGCCTGACCACGTTCTGAAACCACACCCTGAGCCTGTAATCCTTGAGACCAAAGCCCTACTGCTATCAGCAAAAAGAGGAAGAATCTCATGTACTAAGACCCAGTGATGCTTTAAGCTGGGCCAATCTTTCTTGCAGCTCTTCTCTCTCTCCACTCAAATTGAAATAGTATTTTACTTTTGGCTCTGTACCTGATGGACGAACGATTACTCGTGCGCTCTGCTCCAGTTCCAGAATAATCACATTCGACCTTGGTAAGCCGGGTCCAACCTGTATCTCAGGACTTCCAAGAATACACACTTGGTCAGTAAGTAGATCGATGATCCGTTCGACTTTCAAGCCTGCCAGCCGCTCCGGTGGGTTCTCACGGAGTTGTGAAAGTGTCACTTCCATTTGTTGCTTGCCCTCAAGACCAAGAAAATTTCGATTGTGCAGAGAGTCCAGATGAAAGCCATATTGCTGATACAATTCTTCCAAGCGCTGGATTGGACCACTACCCTGAGCCTTGAGTGAGGCTACCATTTCTGCAAAAGCCATCGCAGCCCAGACACCATCCTTATCCCCTGTGTGATTTCCCATCAAATAACCATTACTCTCCTCCATTCCGAAGAGGAATTTCTGGCCTGCCGATTCTGCCTGGAGAGCCACAGACCAAATCCATTTGAAACCTGTGAGAACTTCTTTCACGGCCAAACCATAGTGTTCAGCAATACGCTTACCCAGAGGAGATGTCACGATCGATCCGATGTAGAGACCATTCTCTGGCAGCTTTCCACTCTCTTGCAGCACCCCAAGTACAAAATCTAGTAAGAGAGCACCGATCTGATTCCCATTCAGCCGAACCCATTCCTCTTTATTATTCCGAACCATCACACCAAGGCGATCAGCATCGGGATCGTTGGCAATAATTAGCTGATGTTCCTCCTGAGCTTCCGCCATTGGTAGTTCATAGGCCGCTGCATCCTCAGGGTTTGGAGAAAGTACTGTTGAGAAGTTTCCATCAGGAATCATTTGACTCGCAACGCAGTGCACGTTGGTGAAACCACGTTCCTTCAGCAAGCGTGGAACAAGCCGGCATCCAGTTCCATGAAGCGGGGTGTAGATCACTCCCAACTGCTCGTTCTGAGACGGCTTACCGAAACTCAGTGGAAGCAAATTTTCTAGATATTCCAGATCAATGTCATCTTCAATCCATTCAATACGACCTTGCTGTAAAGCTTCTTCGAAATCCATCTGAGGAATCTCCGCAATGTCGTCTACACTACGGACCTCATCGATAATCATCTCATCATCTGGTGGGATAATCTGACCCCCATGTTTCCAGTACACTTTGTAGCCATTGTATTCAGGTGGGTTATGACTGGCGGTCAGGATGATCGCTGCTACTGCTTTTTTTTGCAGCAAGGCATAAGAGACCATCGGTGTAGGAACGATATCACGAAATAGATAAACTTGGATACCGTGCTTAGCCAAAACCTCAGCTGCAGCACGGGCGAACACCTCTGAATTGTTTCGCGAATCAAAGCCAATCACAACTCCTGATGCATCTATTTCTTGGCGCTTCTCAATGTAGCGAGCCAAACCTTCTGTAGCCTGCATAACGGTGTAGCGGTTCATCCTGTTCAGACCAACTCCCATTACCCCACGCAGACCACCTGTACCAAACTCCAAGGTTGTCCCGAAACGATCCATCAACTCTTCTTCTGTTGCTGTTTCCAGCAATAGTTTTGCTTCTTCACGCGTCGGTTCATCAAAGCAATTGGTTTCTGCCCAATACTGAGCAATCTCACGAACATTTGGCATACTACCTCAAAGGGTGTTTAGTGGCTTAGTTCTTCCTCGGCAGGAAGATGAAGAAGCATTTTTTCATCTGATGCCAACAGGCAAATCTGCTGATTTGTTTGGGGATGAACGAAATCAATCTGGTGGGCGTGCAAGAGGTGGCGGTTCGGTAAGTTCCTAGCTTTTAGAAAAGCTTCTCCTTCTTCCAGCCAACGCAAAAAATCTTTCTCTGGCAGTCCATAAAGCTTGTCTCCAACAATTGGGAATCCACTAGCTGCCGCATGTACACGAATCTGGTGGGTCCGCCCGGTCATCGGATGAATTTTCAGGTAAGCACACCCTCCAATAGCTTGTAACTGGCAAAAGCGTGTCTCACTTGGTTTTCCGTCCTCACAAACCGATTGCTTAATCCGAATGGAGCTAGATAGGTCTGGCCCAATAGGTTTCGAGATCAGCATTTCTTCCTCGGGTAATGAACCGGTGACGACTGCACGGTATTCCTTGCGGATTTGCTTATCACGGAACAAAGCCGCCATCTGCTGAGCCATTTGATGAGTCTTGGCAAATAATACGACTCCGCTGGTCTCTCGATCTAGACGATGGATCGTATAGAGTTTCTGCCAACCAAAGCGCTCGCGAACAAGGTGCATGAGTGTATTCTTGAAGTACCTACCTGAAGGGCTGGTTGGAAGGTCTCCAGACTTATTCAAACCGATTAGCCACTCGTCTTCAAAGAGCACCTGATAATCGGCATCCACAGAAGGTTCAAGCGAATCAGGACGTAGATAGACCACCCGTTGGTTGTTTCGCAGCTTTTGTCCTGCCTTCCCTTGCTGACCATCCACCAATAGATGGCCGGATTTAATATGATCTCCCCACTCCTTTGGACCATAGTAACGAAAGCGCCGGAGTAAAAATTCTAACAGAGTCTCTTCTTGACCATTGACTCGAGCATATTGGAAGCTCAGTTCCGTATGGCCCTCTATCATCTGCAGTGCCACTACTTCTGCTCCAACAAAGCAGAGCGATCTTTCAACAAAGCTTGAATCGAATAGGCAGAGATTGCAAAAATCCATGGCTCCGTCTGCTGATTCAGCAGCTCTATTTCCTGATTCATCGTTTGATTATCGCTGTTGCTCCTTAACACAAGACTGATCCAATGCTGTTCAGCAACCTCTGTTGCACCTATCGACATCTTCAGAACTCTACCGTCACTAAAAGTTCCTGTGACTTGAAAGATCTCATTGCGGCCAACTTCTTCAGGAGGAGTTTTAATGGACTTCAAAGCATCAAACTCTAGACTGCGCAAAGCACTAGCCATCCGTTCTAACATAGAAGTGTTGAGTTGTTCTACAGCTTGCTGATCTGACAGCTTCCAATTATCAGTAGCTTCTGCGTTATGTTCCAAGCTGTATTCAACACCCTCTGGTGTTTCGATTTTTAGGACTTGAATGGAAGCATCATCCAAAGAGAAGAGATTTTTCTGCATCCAGCCGACTTCTGAATCCTCAAGGGGGAGTTGCTCTGCAATTAGAAAAGCCGTTTCTTCACCAAAAAACCGGATGTATTGCCCGTCACCCTGTTCTCTTGGCTTTCCAATCAAAAGTTGTAGCACCGATCGTTGCTGCTGATCTATCAACTCCAGACGCTTTGCAGTGCCGTTACCTCCAGCTTCCGGATCAACTAATTCCAGTCGAGGATGTCGCTCAGGATTACTGGTCACTACATCACCTACTTTAGTTTCCAACAGAGCCAGTAGTAATTTGCGAACCTGTTGACTTTCAGCAGGCCTGTCCGATTCCCCAACTCGCCATGTCCCATCGACTTGCCTCAATTCAAAGTCTTGATCCACAGTGCTGATCCGCAGTGTCACCAACCCCTCAACCTTTAATTCATCTAGTAGGGTTTTTGGACCACCCATTTTATTGGCGGCTCGCGACGAACCTTGTTCCTGCCAAACTAGAAAAAAACCAGTTGCCGATAAGACCAGTGTTAGCGCAAACAATATTTTCCACATACCAACTCCTTAGATCCTTCTGTGAGAGAGCCGATATTTTGGCGTTGGAGCAATTGCGTAGTTTGGACAAATGAAGTTATCTCCGCGATTTGGAGCTCTAACAATGCAATGTCCTCCCTGTGCTCATCCAGACTACATCCTCTTTGGTAAAAATCGAGGGGC
>NYTS01000099.1 GCA_002683655.1 Deltaproteobacteria bacterium | reverse complement strand
TACGAGAATTTCATTCCACACACCAAGCATTACGTGGGAAAGACCTTCACCACACAAATCGAATCACTCAACTGCCGACTGAGGCATTATCTGGCTAGGCTCCATCGAAAAACACTTTGCTACAGCAAATCAAAAACGATGTTGGAAGTTTCTTTGAAACTGCTCATCCATAAACTTAACAACCCTTAAGCTCCAACGCCGAATATTCTATCTACTGCAGTTTTCCTTAATCCAGCACTCTATCTCTTCTGCCCAAGACAACCTCACCCTGTTTAGATTTATTTTGTCTTACGTAAATTATAGTTGATTTTCTAAATCCGCTGTAATAGTACTTTATTTGGTTCGACCATTAAATTTAAATCATAAATTGGTCCAACCAATCTAGATACATTTTGAATTCGCTATTGGAAGCTATTTTTCCTTCAAGCGTTTTGCATTTGCTTGCCCATTCTTTTCCATTCCTAGCCAAGCTTGAGATGAAATCAAATAAATACGTGCCTGATTCGTTGTATGCCAGTTGAGAAGGAAAAATGAGCATCAAGTTAGAAGTCAAGGAAGCAACGAAGTTCTACACAACTAAATCCGGAAATCTTCATGCCCTGGACCAGTTTTCAGTAGGCATTGATCCAGGAGATTTTGTCAGCATTGTTGGACCATCCGGTTGTGGTAAGTCTACCTTGTTATGGTCCATTGCGGGGCTACATGATTTGACTAGCGGTGAGATTAGGCTGGATGGAAAGAAGATTGATGGACCCAATGATCAAATTGGCATGGTCTTCCAGGAAGCCAACATGTTGCCTTGGCGCAGTCTCATTAAAAACATTGAATTTCCCTTTGAGATTAAGAAAAAAGCACCGAATACAGCCCGCATCAATGAGCTATTGAAACGAGTGGGTCTTTCAGGTTTTGAAACAAAGTATCCAAGAGAATTGTCAGGCGGAATGCAGCAAAGGGCATCAATTGTCAGGGCCCTCTCATTCGATCCTTCGGTGTTGTTGATGGACGAACCATTTGGAGCCTTGGACGCATTTACTCGGGATGAAATGAATCTCCTGGTGCAGGAGATCTGGCTAGAAACCAAGAAAACGATCATCTTCATCACACACAACATTGCAGAAGCGGTGTTGCTCTCCAGCAAAGTTTTCGTGATGTCAGCTAGACCCGGGAGATTGGCAAACGTTTACGAAATTGACTACGCCAGGCCAAGATCTATCGAGATGCTTTCAGATCCAAAGATCATTCAGACAATCAACCAAATTCGCAGCAATATCATTGAGCAAACCACTTAGCCAGGGTAGTAGAAATGGCAGATAAGTACCTTGGGGACAATATCCCCAAGTTTGATAATCATGGCAATGAATCAGGGGATGTTTCTCTCACAAACTGGTCAGCGCTGACCAAGGTCCAGAAGCGCACAGTGGGTGAAGTGATACTGATCATCCTTTTTGCGGTCTGCATTGTTGGAGGGCTGGAAGCATATGTAATCATTTATGAGGTCCCTCAATTTGTTTTTCCGAGGCCCAGTGCAATCGCCACGGCTCTGTTCACTGACTTTGAGTTTATTGTACCTCACCTTGGTCACACCTTGGTTGAGCTGTTTTCTGGTTTCTTTATCGGGGCATCCATCGGGCTGATCCTCGCTGGAGTGATCACCCAGTTTCCCTTTGTTGAAAAGATCGTCGCACCCTACATCTTGATGCTGGTTACCACGCCAATGCTGGCTTTAGTGCCTTTACTGATTCTACGTTTTGGCTTTGGTTATGAACCTCGGATCATCGCAGTGGCTTTGGCATCCGGTCCAATGGTGATGATCAACTCGGCCACCGGTTTCCGCCGAGTCGATCTCGCAAAAATCGCGTTAGCCCGATCTTTTGGCGCAAGCACCATGCAAATTTTCCTCAAGGTAAGAGTACCCATGGCGTTACCAATGATCATCGTCGGTTTGATGGTTGGTGCAATCTTCGGCCTTTTGACAGCAGTCGGAGCAGAGATGGTTGGTGGTGGTTTTGGCCTTGGGAATCGACTGACAACGTATTCAGCAACGATCAAGATGCCCCAGTTCTTTGCGATCATTCTGATTCTCTCGACCTTAGGGATTCTGATTTATTTGTTCTTCTATTTCGTTGGTAAGAAGTGGGCTAGTTGGGAATCTTAAATTGGCGCGGGCGCAGTCAATTTAAGGAATCATTGCGTCCATCAACCGCAGAGCAGGAGGAGTGATGACAGAACTCAATCGAAGAAGGTTCTTACAGGTGACTGCTGCTGGTGCAGTGGCTACCTCGGTGTTGGGAACAAGTGCTCTCACACCAAAGACGGCACAGGCCGCAACCACCTACACCTGGATTTCTCCAAGAGGTACCATTGAGGTGCTGGATGACTATCCTTACTGGGTAGCCAAGGAGATGGGGTACTTCGGGAATATTGACACGAGGCTTGAGCCAGGCCCCTCAGATGGAACGGCAACCGTAAAGTTTGTTGCCTTGGGACAGGCAGATATGGGATATCCTTCGCCAGGAGTGTTTTCTTTTGCCCTCGAAAACGAATTGGACTTGGTTTCGGTCTTCAACATGGGAGCCCGTGACGTTTTCGATTTTGCTTTCAGACCTGGGGAAGGATTCACCGATCTACGCCAAATGGAAGGGAAAACCGTGCTCTTGGGAAGCGCCGCCTGGCAGTCTATTGCGGACCCAATCTTTGCGGCAGCGGGTGCAGATGTGACCAAGATCAAGTATATCGAAGCTGGTTGGCCCCAGTGGGGAACCATTCTGGCCAATGGAGAGGGTGATGCAGCCCTAGCTTGGGAAGGCCTGCGCGCGGACTGGGAAGGCAAGGGCTTGAAATTCGAGTACTGGCTGGGTGTTGATCAATCAGTCTTCCCAGCGAATTCCTTTGTCGTCAAGCGCTCTGACACCCAAGATCCTGAAAAGAGAAAGATTCTTGGACAGTATCTGAGAGGGTGGGCAATGGGACTGGAATTCGGAGAGCACGACCCACGAGCTGCCACAGACATTGTTTTCAAGTCACTTCCCATTGTTAAGAGCAATCTTGGGGCTGATTTGGGAACAGAGTCCATGCTACAGCTCGCAAATGTTTTCCGAGGCAATATGGATGAGCGACAAGGTTGGGGCTACCATGATTGGGGTAGCTGGAAGGCTTACTTCAAGACCATTCGTAGAATCGGGCAATTGAAGCGTGACGTGAACGTAGGCAAGGTGATTAGCAATGATTTCATTGGGGCTGCCAATGATTTCGATGTCAACAAGGTCATGGCGGATGCCAAAGGTTATACACTCTCCGCTGACCTGGCCAAGGTGGATGTTGACAAGATCAAGGGTCGTTTTTACGCCAACGTAGTCAAGTAGTTAATTCCTTCATGGTTCCGTTCTCCTGGAGCCAAATTGGGGTGGAACAATTTTTAGGAAGAGTTGTTTCACCCTTTCATCAATATTGATTCTCAGACTACTTAAACTCACTAAATAGAAGAATTAACCTGATATTTTCAGGATTCAAAAGATTGTTAGAGCATACTGCAAAAGACTGTTCTAAACCTCACTAATGAGGATCTTATGTCAGTGAAAGTCTTGGTGGTGGGGCTTGGGAACATGGGGACTTCTCATGCGCTGGCTTACCACAATAATCCTGGCTTCGAAATTGTTGGCCTAATGAGCAGAACCCTGCGCGAGAAGCTTGACAAGCTCCCCAAGGAGTTGCTGGGATATCCAATCTATGAAGACTACAGCAAGGCGCTCCAAGATTCTCAGCCAGATGCGGTCTCCATCAATACTTGGCCAAACACTCATGCAAGCTACGCATCACAGGCTATTGAGCAGGGTTGTCATGTTTTCATGGAAAAACCGTTGGCTACGAATGTAGAGGATGCAGTCAAGGTTGTGGAATTAGCCAAAAAACACCAAAAAAAGTTGGTACTAGGTTACATACTTCGAGTTCATCCGTCTTGGGTAAAATTTATTAAAGCCGGTAAGACCTTGGGCAAACCGTTGGTGATGCGATTGAATCTCAATCAACAGAGCAGTGGAGAGACTTGGTTTTGGCATAAGAACCTGATTGACTCACTGATTCCGATTGTCGACTGTGGGGTGCACTATGTTGACGTGATGTGCCAGTTGACGGATGCCAAGCCCGTTCGAGTACATGGAATTGGAGCCAAGCTATGGGCAGAAGCTAACAAACAGAACTATGGTCATCTGCATGTCACGTTTGACGATGGCTCAGTGGGCTGGTATGAAGCAGGTTGGGGGCCCATGATGAGTGAAGTCGCCTACTTCGTGAAGGATATTGTCGGACCGAAGGGGTGTGTTTCGATGATCGTTCCTTCAGAGCAGCCCTCGGAGGATACAGAGGTCACTGATTCTGCAAACATAGATCGGCATACGAAAACCAATCTGATCCAGATCCACCATGCCGAAGTGGATTCAACCAGCAAAAAATTCCGTAAGAAAGATGAGTTTGTTGATACTCTCGACGAACCTTCCCACCAGGAACTTTGCAACCTTGAGCAGCAGATGTTCCTAGATGCGATCCAACAGGATTTTGATTTATCTGAATCCATGGAAGCAGCTGTCAATAGTCTCAAGATTGTACTGGCTGCAGAGGAGAGCATCCAAACAGGCCAAGCCATTTACTTCTAGGATTTCAGCATGACAAATAAAGCTGTCGAGCAATGGATTGAGCAATTCAATGTCTCTTTTACAAGTGCTAAGAGTGTTGATTTAGATAGCATCTTTCAGGAAGAGTTCCTCTGGCGGGACATCCTCTGCATTTCGTGGAGTTTGAATACTTTTGAAACTCATCAAGAGGTGCTGGGAGCCCTCAAGCAAAACAAGGCTGCTTTCCCACTAAAGATTGAAGGTTATTATGATGTGAAGCGGGCTGACGGTGTAGTGGAGTGCTTTCTTGACATCAACAGTGGGATAGGTCGTGGAAAAGGATACGTGCGCCTCAAATGTGGTAAAGCCTGGACCCTGCTGACTACCCTGGAAGAACTGCAAGGATACGAGGAGAAAAAGGGAGAGAGAAGAATCCTTGGCACTCGGCACGGCGCTCACAAGAATCGACAAATCTGGCATGAAGTAAAACAAGCTGAAGAACAAGCACTTGGTGACACAGAGCAACCCTATTGTGTAGTAGTGGGTGGGGGCCAAGCTGGGATCATGCTGGCAACTCGGCTCAAGAAGTTGGGTGTCTCTACGATTGTACTGGAGAAGAACAAGCGAGCCGGGGATTCCTGGCGCAATCGATACCGTTTCCTCACCTTGCACGATCCCATCTGGTACGACCACTTCCCCTATATCCCCTTCCCAGATGACTGGCCGGTCTTCACCCCCAAGAATAAGATGGGGGACTGGTTGGAGATGTATACTAAGGTAATGGATCTTAACTACTGGACGGAGAGCAGGTGCTCGAAAGCGACTTTTGACGAGAGCACGCAGCGGTGGGAAGTCGAAGTAATGCGTAAGGGAAAAAAGTTAACCCTGCAACCCACTCAGCTTGTGTTTACTACAGGCGCTTATGGACCACCCAAGGGAATTCCAATCAAGGGCAAGAAGAAATTCAAGGGTCAGATCTTTCATTCCTCCGAATACCAGGATGGTCGAGCCTTCAAAGGAAAGCGGTGTGTGGTTGTCGGCTCTGCAACCTCAGCCCATGACATCTGCCAGGATCTTTGGGAGTGTGGTGCTAAATCGGTTACGATGGTCCAAAGGTCATCTAGCATCATCATCAAATCTGAAACCTTGCTGGAGTATGGATTTGGGGAACTCTACTCCGAGCAGGCATTGAAGAATGGGATCACCACGGACAAAGCAGATTTGCTCTTTGCCTCCCTGCCTTACAAGCTTGTGCCTGATGTGCACAGAGAGGTTTACAGGCAGATGTACGAGCATGACAAAGAGTTCTATGACCAGCTACAGGAGTCAGGCTTCAGATTTGATTTTGGAGAGGATGGTTCTGGGTTGTTGATGCGAGCTCTGAGGACCGCCTCAGGTTACTACATTGATGTAGGTGCTTCAGAGTTGATCATCCAGAAGAAGGTCAAGCTCAAGACAGGGGCTACTCCGGAGCGCGTAGATGAGCAGTTTCTCTACTTTGATGATGGCAGTAAGTTGGCAGCCGACGTGATCTTTTTCGCGATTGGCTACCACTCGATGGATAAGGTCATCGAGAAATTGATTTCTAAGGAAACTGCTGAAAAAGTGGGGCGCTTCTGGGGAATTGGTTCAGGAATCAAAGGAGATCCTGGTCCATGGGAAGGCGAGTTACGAAATCTTTGGAAGCCAACCAAGCAATCCAACCTTTGGTTTCACGGGGGCAACCTGCACTTGTCACGATTCTACTCCAAGTATGTGGCCCTGCAGATTAAGGGTCGGATGGAGCAAGTGAAAATGAAACCAATCATGCCTAGTTGAAGAGCAGATCTGGGTAGGGTTCTCTGAAGAGTGATTAGATCGTACAAGTTCACTCAGCTTTCTCTTGGAACCAGCCCTTCTAGATTTTAGTTGATCAGGCTTTTGCTCTGCATGGTATAACTGCTGAATGATAATCAGATGATTGTCTGATAAGTTTTGCTTGAAGCCTCCTGGTTCGTATCGGATCATTGAAGGCTTTTTGAGCATTGATGATGTTCAAATAAGTAAACCTTATTAAAGCCCAGAATCTAATTTGGAGGAATGAGTACGAAATTCCCAACATGCTTTTTCAGCAAGAACTCTTGTTGGGCCTCGACAATTTGCTCTAGAGGAAAGGTCTGTGCGAGTAGAGGTCGAAGTTGTTTGTTTTCAAGGTAAGCAATCAGGCTTGGGAAGACGCCTTCATCCCAGGCAGTACAACCAATCAACTGCAAGTCCTTCAGGTAGAAGGTGCGTGTATCAAAAGAGACTACAGGTCCTCCAATTGCGCCCGCAGAAACGTACCGCCCACCACGCTTCAAAACTTTCAATAGTGCCGTAAAGGAATCGCCAGCCACCAGATCGATCACTACATCTACAGATTCTTCTCTCAGCACTTCCAACACATTCTCATCACGTGCCATGGTTTGTTCTGCACCGAGATCCGAGATTTTTTGTTGCTTCTCAGGGGCTACAACAGCAATGATCTGTGCCTTCCGAAGTTTTGCTAATTGAACGGCAGCAGAGCCAACTCCACCTGAGGCTCCAGTGATCAAGACCTTTTCTCCAGACTGAATCCCTGCTCGATGAATCATGTTTTCTGCAGTTCCATAAGCACATGGAATGGTAGCTAACTCAGCAGCACTCCAGTCGCATTTGACTTCAAAAACTTCTGATTGAGGAACTTTGACATATTGCGCAAAGGCCCCATCGAAGTCAGAGCCCATCCACAAATTTTCCATTGATGAGAACCCCAGTGGTCGCATACAGGACCTTACCAACACTTGCTTGCTTAGTAGTTTTGATTCTGCGTTCGAACCAAGCTGGATCACTTCACCACAGCAGTCAGTTCCCTGGACGAAAGGGAAAGGGGTAATCTCATTCCAACCTCCATCTATAGGAATTTCTTTTTGTTGAACTTGGAAACTGGCTACTGCTGAGGTGCTTTGGGTCATAGAATCAGAATACCAGCCGACACGAGTGTTGATTTCCGTATTGTTCATCCCAGCAGCTAGTACTCGGATCAATACCTCTTCGTCTCCAGGTTGGGGACGTTTGACCACACGACACTGCAATTGTTCGAATCCCCCATTACTCGCTGTCACAACAGCTTTCATGGTCTTTTCATTCGGTAAAGGATCAAACCGATCTAGGTGGGGGGAAGCGTCCCAGTTTATCAAGTGGCACCTTTATATTAGGAGAAAAAGTTGAGCATTCTAGAAATGGTCTACTCCACGAACCCATTCAAAAATCAGTCATTGGATGCAATGAATTCTGATAGGTAAGGAAGTGAAGTGGGCGATCTAGCAGGAGACGGTTGTTACAACCATTTCATGATCAGACAGCAGTTCCCTGATTTTAAGAGAGCGGGAACAACATGGGATTGACTCCCCAGACAGGATCTGAGCAGTAACCAGTCGAGAGTTTGGTGTGGTGCATGAGGGCCTCCACGAGTGGTGGTCTGGCCAGTATTGGTGGTTTCCCATGGAAAATTGTAATTTGCAAAAGTGGAGAAGCTGGGCTCCCAAGACTCTGGCTGATTTCTTCGTTGTGTTTGACTGGTGTGAGCTTCGGAGAGAGTGTTGGTGTTCAGGTCGCCTCCAATCACCATGGGAATCGTTCCATATTCCTGCACCAACAATTTCATCAATCGCTGAGTCTGCTGATTCCGATGATCTGGATTACTTTCACTTTCATAATGAACAGCGACACAACCAAGTGGGCCTTTCTCCGTATCAAGAAGCGCAGCGATCGCCATTTGACCACCGACTCTATGCTGCCCGTCTTATTTAGGTGACAGGACAAACGACAAACCTCCTTTGTCCAGCGCAATCAGTTTGATTTTTCGCAATGGTCACCGAGATAGGATGGCATTGCCATGGAGACCATGCTCATTCGGTACTCCGTTAAACTCAGCTGTCTCCGGCGGATCTCCCAATCCCAATTCGACGAACTCCACTCTAAAAGCGTAGCCCCAGCCCAATCGTTCTGCCAGTTCCTTGGTGGTGTGGTGATGTTTGGAGCGAGCCATTCCCCAGTCCACTTCGGTTGCCAACAAAACACCAATTTTTGCTATACGGATGACCTAAGCGCTTTCTCAGACTCCCTTGCAGCGTTCAAGGTTCGAGGCTCCCAGGATGATCTTTTCTGGAAAATCACTGGAAGCTTGAGGTCGCCTCACTTCCACCTCGTTGAGGCAAGGCCAGCTTCGCATCCAATGCTCATGAGAAGCTGAACTACCACAGTTGCAGCTTGGCTACGATCTTCTTGAGAAGGTGGTTGTAACTGGTTGACGGTTTTGTGAACTACAGTGCGCATTCCATTTTCAGAATTGAATTCGGAGATCGACTTCTAAGTTTGAATTTACTTTGGAAAACAGAGAATGGGGCGAGAGCTTTCTTGAATAAAGATCAGATTCGATTGCCTGCCTGATCGAAAATCAGCACTTTGTCGGGCTGGATTCCCCAAAGGACCTGAGCGCTTTTTTCAATGCTTTCCGTAGCGGAGGATTGAATGGAGCGAAGGATGCTGCCGTCATCAAGCATCACATCATATAGATTTTCACGTCCTTGGGTTTCAACGAAAGAGATGGTTCCAGGGATTTGAATAGGGTTGTTGGGCTGGTAGTGTTCTGGCCGAATACCCAAGCGAATCTTCGTCCCATTTGTAGGCATGGAGCTGCCTGGAAAATTAAATTGAATTTTTCTGTTCAAAAGATGAATTTCACCCTCCTGCACATGTGCATCCAGAAAAGCGATTGGTGGGTTACCCAAGAAACCAGCTACAAAATCATTGATCGGTTGTTGATACATTTCTGTGGGAGAAGCAACTTGTAGAATCTCACCCTCCTTCATGATTGCAATCCGGTCACTCATGCTCATCGCTTCAACCTGATCATGAGTCACCAGTACTGCGGAGATTCTAGTTTCCAACTGAATCCGCCGGATTTCAGATCGCATTTCAAGACGGAGCTTGGCATCCAGGTTTGCCAAGGGTTCATCCAGAAGCAAGATACTAGGTTTGCGCACCAATGCTCTTGCAAGAGCAACACGCTGCTGTTGACCGCCAGAGAGCTGCTCGGGTCGTCGCTTTAATAATTCTCCAATATGAACTAACTCAGCAATCTCAGCGACTTTCTCACGGATTGTGTTTTTGTGCTCTTTGCGGACAGTCAATGGAAAAGCAATGTTTTCAAAAACACTCATATGAGGATAGAGCGCATACGACTGGAACACGACACCCACGTTGCGTTGCTGGGCTGGAACACGACTGACATCCTGATCTCCAAATAGGACACGTCCACCATCAACCCGATGAATTCCACAAATTGTGAAGAGAGTGGTTGATTTGCCACATCCGGATGGACCCAGAAGTGCGAGCAGTTCACCTTCCCGAATCTTCAGGTTCATTTTTTCGATGACGGTCACCTCACCAAAGCGTTTGGTGAAATCTTCAAGAATGATTTCCATTAGCCTTTGGTTCCTCCTCCGTAGATGTTCATCAATTTGTCTTGAAAGAACAGATACATGATTACAACGGGAGTCGCATAGAAGAGCCCCACTGATTTGAAGAGATTGAATTCAAAATTTCGATCATCTGCGATAAGGGAAGCCAAGTAGCCAGAAAGTACCTGAACATTATTCGCTGGCGCCAAAACGGTTGGTAGGATGTACTCTCCCCAGCCAGAGAGAAAAGAGAACACACCTAAGGCGATAATCCCCGGACGGACCTGGGGGAGGACAAGATGATACCAAACCGTGAAACGACTAGCACCATCCTGCAATCCTGCCATCTCGATCTCCCAAGGCACGGAGTCATAGAATCCTTTCATAATCCAAATACCGAGTGGGAGTTGGAGCGATGTCATCACAATAATCACTCCGATGAGCGTGTTGTAGAGCCCAATCAACTGCAGAATCAGAAAGATTGCAATGATCAAAGTGATCGAAGGAAAAGCGTGTAAAATCAAAACTCCTGCAAGAAATTCCCGACGAAAAGGAATGTTTAGGCGGGAGAGAGCGTACCCTGCTGTTGAAGAAACAGAGAGCACCAGTAACATCACGGAGCTGGCAAAAACGAGAGTGTTTAGGGTCACCTGCCAGATGTTTGCTTTCCCCTCAATGTTCTCGTAAAGAAAGCGCCAGTGTTCCAGGGTAAAGCTGCTTGGCAGGATTCCTCCAGGTTCCGTATTAGTGACGGTATCCAACACCAGATAGGAATACATCAGCACGATCGGCACGGTTGCCAACACCAAAGCGGTGAGAATAGGCCAATTTTTGAAGTTTTGAGACACCAGAACCCTTATTGCTCAATTCGTGGTTGACGCACCAACTCTTGAAAGCGGAAAAAACGTAGAAAAATGAAAGACATGATCACACCAATAACAACCAGCACAAGAGCCAGGGCTGCTCCATATCCATATTGTAAATTGCCCCAATAATTGTCCAAAGCGTTATGGTAAGCCGCTAGAGCCCAGACTTCCGTTGTAGAGCCGGGTCCTCCATCTGTAGAGAGCAGAATTTGTTCAAAGGATGTCAATAAGGAAAGACACTGATAGACCGTCACAAAGAGGATCGGCCACTTTAACTGTGGCAAGATGATGAAGCGAATCTGTTGCCAGCGATTGGCTCCGTCAACCTCACTCGCATAAAGCAATGGTTTGGGAATCGCTGTGATGGCACTGGAGAACAGAATCATTCCCATCGAAGCACCAATGAATCCGTTGATCAGCACAACAAAGACCCATGCATTCAGAGTTGTATCCAACATCCAGTTGCGCTGTGCGACACCTAGAGGATTCAGGATGGCGTTCAAAAATCCTGTGTCCCAAGTCAGCCACTTCCAGAGCACAACATAAAGCACAGAGGGTGAAATGCGGGGTAGAAGCCATAGAGCTCTAAAAATTCCTGCTTGCCCCTTCGGTAAATAAAAGGTGGCGATAGCCAGGACTAGCGCAAAGCCCACGTTGAAGAGCAGCAAGGTGAAGGTGACATAGATGATCGTGTTGAAGAGTATTTGCTTTGTCTCTGGGAGGATCGTCATCTTGTGGAAATTATCTGTTGTCCATACCCATCCAGTGTAGGCAGCCTGGCTGAGCGTATTGATTTGATAAGGAGTAAGCTCAATTTGCAGCTCAGCAAGCGCAGCTTTCAAATCAGTTTCTGTCTCAAACCGCTCATTGATCAGCGATTTTCTGAAGTATGGTGAGGTTGATTTCAGTTCACGTGTACTACGTGGTCGGTTTTGTAGTTTTTTTTAGGAAACGTTCGAATTCTCTACGGCTCTTGAAGTTCTGCCCAAGATGTTCTTCTTCAAGTTCTGCTAGTAAGGAAGGCTCTGTACCAGCGTTACGGGCAATCTGTAAAGTGGCTTGAGCAATTTCGTAACTCTCGGAACCAATGCTATCCAGATTTGCTTTTTCGAAGCCTTGGTCAGAGAGATCCCTAAGGAGTGAGGGTGTGATTTGATAGGCACCACCTGTAATCCCGGTGGCTGTACTCATATTTGTGAAGGAGAAGATGCCTGTGAGTACCACTGGCGTCAAAAAAAAGACAGCAACTAATATAAGCGCAGGGGCGATAAAAACATAGCCAAGTTTTGCAGATAAACTCATTGGCCAATCAAGCGAATCAGAATTTGAAGGAAGGGCACCCCCCCAGAATGATCCGGGGAGATGACAGAGAGAATTAGCGGATGAGGATGTCACCTCCGAGTTGGGCTTTCAGCTCAGACTCCACATCAGCAATAGCTTCTGCAGGAGATTTCTGACCAGTCCAACTGGCTTCAAGTCCCTTCCACATTGCATCAAAATAGGGTGAGAAACCTGTGTGGTTGGGTTGAGCACTGGCATAGGGCAACAGGCGAACGGTCGCTTCACTAGCCCAGCGATCATTAGCGTAAAGAGGTACAGACTGCTGTGACTTGGCAATGCCAAGATGTGCAGACTTGATTGCATGCAGCGTGTTGATGCGAGGCTCTGAAGCAATAGCTATCAATTGGGCGGCTACTGCTGCATCATCATCACTTCCTCGGTTTGTCACCAGATAGACCAAGGGGTGAGTAATGGTATTCGCGCTACCGTTGCTGTCCCCGGCTGGAATCAAGCTAAACATCACACTGCCAAAGAAGTCTTGAAGCCCCTCTTTGCCGGTATATCGCGCATAGTGCCAGGTACCTCCATGCCACAAACCAGCTTTACCGGAAGCGACCTCGGAGTACCATTGATCCCAGGGGGTTCCGATATGGTTTTTACGGGTAATTCCCATTTCGACAGCTTTTGCAAAAAATTCATAAACTTTTTGCATCGCGGCCTTATTGAAGACCAATTTTCCAGTGGAGCTATCCAGCATCTCTCCACCATAGGAGAGATAGAACTGCCAGTAGTCGCCACCCTTCGAAACACGGGGATACCAACCATATCCTGCTTCGACAAGACCTGCATCTTGCATTTTCTTGGCATCATTCAATACATCGTCCAAGGTGTATTGACCACTCTGCACCTTTTCTGGCATAGCACGAATATCAGCATCGCTGTAGCCAATGGCCTTGAGGTGAGGGATCCAAGCAAAGAACGGCCGTGATTCCGCATCTTGAGGGACTCCATAAATGACTCCCTCAAAAGATGAAATCTCAATTAGATTCTCGAACAGATCGCTAAGAGGCCAGCTGTCGAAATCAACATAATCTTCGATTGGCCGAATCAAACCAGACTGAGACCATGGCGCGATATCTTCGTGGCCTGTTACTACGATGTGTGGGGCATTATTGGCTTCTGCGGCCAGTGTCACTGCCTGCTTAAAACCACCCCATCCATCAAAGTCGTACTTCGTCTCAACAGTGATGTTTAACTCTTCACCACGAATAGCCGCCTCTCTTTCGAGGATGTCTGCTGCCATGGTAATAGCGTCAACACGGTAGGCGTCGGCGACGTTAGAGCCACCTGCCCATACCTGTATGGTCAAATCCCTAGCGATTGCTTGACTAAAAGGCAAACTGGCTGCTGTGGCAAGCATCACAAATCCAGTCAATGCGCGTTTCAAACTCACTTTCAACATAACAAACCTCCAAGCTGATTAAGGAATTTTGCCTTCATGACAAAGCCCTAACATAAACTGGCAAATTCACATGCCTTGTTCTCAAGATTCTTGATCATTCATTTATTTAAAGTAAACGAGCCTGGAAAACTATTTTCCAGACAGAATCTTCTACCACTCAATCATAATAGCTGATTGTTTTGAGAATGTTAGCATGATGAAAACAATGCCATCGTAATCAAGGCAGGATTGGCAACCCAAAGCTCTCTGAAGAGAGTCAATTACCACGGGCCAAATTTTTAATACAGTCAAACAAAAATGAAAAGGTAATAGATAACATTTATTTTCGGTTGAATTTTATTCTTGCTCTGAAATGACGTATTTTAATTTAACGAAAATAAAATTATAAAATTTACATCAAAAAAACATGTTATTTTATTAATAAAATCAGTAAAAAAATCTCTTCGGATTAACCATGTCAAATAGGCAAAATGAACTTTAATCAAAAATGGATGGCGCGCTTCGGGTGGCCTAGTGTTGAAGATTTGCACTTACCACTAGCAATTGCTCACCGAGGTGCCAGTAATTATCGGACGGAGAACACGCTGGAGGCGTTTCAACTGGCTGGGGAGTTGGGCGCTGAAATGTGGGAACTGGATGTGCGATTGTCCAGAGATGGGGTCGTGGTGGTTTGTCATGATGAAAGCTTGGAGCGAGTGGGGGCAATTCCACTGCTAATACAAAATGCCACTTGGGCAGAGATCAGTGCAGTCGAACTGCTGGGAAACCAGCGAGTACCCCGACTGGAGGAGGTGATTGAACTAGCCCGACGAACCCACTCTGGACTTTACATTGAACTGAAGGCAGCTGAAGCTGCAGAATCCACTTGGCAAATTCTGCAAGAACATGACTTCCAATATGCTGTCATCGGATCCTTTTATGCGGACTGGATTGCTCAACTGCGTCGGGCAAAGTGTTCGTATCCGCTCTCTGTGCTGATACCAATTGGTGTGGATCCCTTCGAATACAGCGCTGTTGCTTCGCCAGACATCATTCATCTTTGTTGGAAACGAGCCTCTTCCACTCCTCATGAGTTAGTGACTGAGGAACTGGTGAGCCGCTGTCAGCAACAAGGCATGGCGTTGGTGACCTGGGATGAAGAACGAGTGGAGGTCCTTCGAGGACTCGATGATTTGCCCATCTTGGGGATTTGCTCGGACTGTCCTGAAATTCTCAAACCTTGGCCTCGTGCTTCACAGGGTATCCCCAAGATGGTTTGCCATCGTGGAGCCAACTTTCTGGCACCTGAAAACACCCTGCCTGCTGCCAGTATCTGCATTTCACAGGGCTTTGATCTAGTCGAGATCGATGTGCGGACCACGGCGGATGGTGAGATTGTCTTGATGCATGATGACACTGTGGATCGAACAACAAATGGCAAGGGCCTAGTCCGAGAATTGTCGCTGGAGCAGGTCCGTCAGTTGGATGCAGGGTCATCTTATTCAGAGATTTATGCTGGAACGAGGGTCCCCACCCTTGATGAATTTCTGGTGCATTGTCGTAGTCGGTGTGGGGCCTATGTCGAGATCAAGGACGCTGATCCGGATCGGGTGCTGGAGCTGGTAGTTGCTCACGCAATGCTGGATGATGTGTTTTTCTGGTGCCGCAAAACGGAAGTCCTTCAAAGAATTCGAAACCTTGAGCCGAAAGCCCAATTGATGGCCACCCGCTGGATGTATCCGAGCTTAGAAGCAGCAATTGCTGAATACCAGGCTGACATCGTCGAGTACGAATTGGGGCGAGATGACTTGACCGAGATTGCAAGATGCCAAGCCTTGGGAGTGAGAGCGATGGCTTTCAGCCTCACCCACGATTTGTCGAAACTTCAGCAGATTGAGGCCTTGAATGCGGATCTAGTCAACTTGGACCGACCCGATCTGTTCAAATTATTGAAGGTCTATCCGAACCGTCTGCAGAGGTAAGAAAACGTTTGATTCAAGGCGCTGCAGGAGTGAACCCGTTCAATTGAAGAAATCGGCAGGGCTTATTCGTCTGGAGATTCGACTTTTTCGTCAAAGAAGGGATGGTAAGCGCAACCGCTGTACTCAATATGTCCGTCCGGCATGGTCGTGTTGCAAAGACGGGCTCCTCCGAGCAGCGTCTTGATGGTTCTTGCATAGATCAGACTGGCCCCGTCCAGATTGGCACGTTGCTGATTTACGTAGCTCAGGTTGGCCCCTTCCAGATGAGCTTTTTGTAGATTGGCCCCTTCTAGATTAGCTCCCTCCAAATCGGCCCCTTCGAGATTGGCTCCCGTCAGATCCGCCCCTTGCATTGAAGTTCCCTGCATGTTGGGATATGAAAGGTTGGCATATCAAAGATGAGCCTCTCGTAGATTTGCCTTCTGCAACATCGCCAGCTCCAGCTTGGCATCGCTCAGCAAAGCTTGTTGCAGGTTGGCTTCCTTCAAAACTGCGATGAACAAGTTGGCTCCCGTCAGATGCGCTCCCTCTAAGTTGGCCCCGACTAGTAAAGCCTCCGACAAGTTCCCCTCTGGACAAGCGTTGGTTTCCTTGAGGCGTTGCAGATCATCTTGATTGAACATGCTTTCTCATTTTGGATAATATTCAGAATATCTTTTTTCTTGATAATTAAATTTGCAGGCACAGTTCCAAAATTCCGATTATAAGCGTCAACCCTCCACTTCTGCGTTCCGCCTCAAAACGGACTTCCCGTGTTTTGCATCGTACTGTATGGGGTCAAGGTATTGCCCAGTCCTAACTGCCCATCAGCATTGAGTCCCCAACAAAACAACTGATTGGTCGCTAAATTGTAAGCACACGCAGAAGATTGACCGATGGCTACATCATCAAAGGTGTAATCTGACCCCCAGCCGTTTGTCTCCGTAACCGTGACAGACGTAGTAGAACCAGTTGTTGACCCATCACCTAAATAGTAATTACCCCAACACTTGAGATTGGTTCGGTTGTCTATTGCAGCACAGCCAATTGCTGTTCCAAGATAGACATCTAAGGCATTATCAATTCCTGACACCTGTACAGGGTAATCTCTATTTGTAGTTGTTCCATCCCCTAATTGACCATCAGCATTGGATCCCCAACACCAGATCGTGCCATTGTCAGTCAAGCCACAGGTTGAACCTGAGTAGGCAGAGATCTGAATAAAGTTTGTGATACCTCCAGAAACTGAAACAGGACTATGTGATCCGTCATCAGCACCACCATTAACTCCTCCTGTATTAAAAGTATTATCTCCTAGTTGCCCAGATTGATCTCTGCCCCAACATTGGACTGTGCCATTGTCAATCAAGACACAGGAGTGATCTTGGCCTACTGCTAGATCTACAGCATTTGTGATTCCAGTAGCTGCTGTACCGGGGTCTGTATAGTAAGTGGAATTACCATCGCCAATGGCCCCCATTCTGGCATAACCCCAACATTTGACAGTTCGGTCACTCCAAATCACACAACCGTGTTCTCTACCAATTTCCATATCTAGAATAGAATTGGCTGCATTAGACTGCCTCCAGATGCTAGACCCAGAATCAATTCCATAATTGTTCATTCGATACCTTCCCCAACAAGTCACGTTGTCCATTGTTGAATTGGTAACGCAATTTGTGTTTCTAGAAGAAGCAATAAGTGTTGGACTAGAAGGCACCACCGAAGGCATTGCCAATGGCGCACTGGTTGAGTTATCTCCAAGATGTGTTGTGTTATCTGGGGCAGTGCCTGAAACTCTGGGATAAATTGGGCCAGATCCTTTTGTTGAGACATTTAAATTCTGCAGGTCATAATCACAGTTCCCAAAAGTGTCATCCTGACAAGTGTCATCACCCCAGCAGTAGACGATTCCAGAAGAATTGTCCAAGGCACAGTAGTGCTTCAATCCTGCAGAAATGTAATTGTTTCTCTGTCTGCCTGTTCTGGAGTCATTGATGGTAGCTGTAATAGATTGGCTTCCCAAAGCCGCATAAGAAGCATCCACAGAGCTTGAAACAGATACGCTAACACCTTTCCATTGAATGCCATCGATGATGTTGTCTTCTACTGCAGTCAAAGTGATCTCTTGGGCAGTAGACCAGTTGCCCGATGAAAAGGTGAGCGAGCTTGGTGAAACAGTAACTTCCCCTGTATCTGCAGAGACAATATTCAAAATGACATCAGCTAGTGGTTCGCTGTTGAAGGTAATGCTCAGATTGTCTGTAGCTCCTGATTCAGTAACGGAAGTAGAACTGTTCGTTTCTGAAACATTAATGCCAACTGTATCACCAGAATCAGTGTTAGAAACAGTTATAGTTTTATCTGCAAGATTGGAATAATTATTATCAGATGTATTATCCACGGTAATTGTGATCAAAACACTTTGAGACCCGTCAACAATGTAATCATCAATACCTGTCACAGTAACTTCCTGAGCAATTGACCAATTCCCAGTTGTAAAAGTCAGGTTATTGGGAGAAATGGTAACTTCACCTGTATCTGCAGAACTAATCAATAGCGTGACATTATCTAGAGGTTGAGACGCTAAAGTAACACTAAAATTATCGGTAGAACCTGATTCTGCAACCGTTGTAGAGCTACTAGATTCTGTAACAGTAATGCCGACTGTATCATCATCAGTAGTTGTGACAGAGATGGTCTTATCAGTAAGTGCCTCATAACTTTCATCAGCACTCTGTGAATCATTGAAAGTCAGAGTAATTATAGAAGTAATGTTTCCATCGTCTAAATTGTCATTGATCCCTGTGACCGTCACTGTCTGAGTAGTGGTGTAATTATCTGAAGAAAAAGTCAGTGAACTTGGAGAGACAGTCACTTCACCTGTATCACTTGAACTGATATCAACGATCACATTACCGTCGGGTACTCGTGTTGCCAACTCGACAATAAAGGTGTCTGTTGATCCAGATTCGCTAACCGACGTGCTGCTACTGGTTTCTGTAACTGTCCAAGAGCCAATTGGTTTTTTTGTAGTGACTTCATTATCACAGGACAGTGCTGAAGCTCCCATATCGCATGGGCTAGGAGGACTACAAGCTGCTATGAATAGTAGTATAACCGAGATAAGAAGCTTTGATTTACTCATCATTAAGATATGTAATGGGGTTGAAAATATTCGTTAATCCGTAACCAGTTTCAATATGATTTTTTCTTGTTGTTAAAACGGACTTCCCGTGTTTTGCATTGTGCGGTAAGGTGTAAGCACATTGCCTAATCCCAATTGACCTTCTGCATTCGCACCCCAACAAAAAACCTGATTGTTCACTAAGTTGTAAGCACAAACAGAAGCTTGACCAATCGCTACATCATCAAAAGTATAAGTTGAACCCCAGCCATTCGTTTCTGTTACTGTAACTGGGGTTGAAGAAGCAGTTGAAGAATCATCGCCCAAGTAGTAGTTCCCCCAACATTTCAGATCCAAACGTTTATTTACAGCAGCACAAGCTGTCCCGTCTCCGACATAGACATCCAAGGCATCAGTGATGTTTTGAACTTGGACGGGATAGTCTCTGTCTGTTGTTGTCCCATCTCCAAGCTGTCTATTGGTATTGGCTCCCCAACACCAAATGGTTCCATTATCAGTCAAAGCGCATGTTGTTTGAGAGTAAGCTTCAATCTGAATGAAATTGCTGATACCACCAACTACAGCAACAGGCAATGAAGAGCGGTTATTACTATTGGCAGCATTGTCTCCAAGCTGATCTTGCTGATCTCTACCCCAGCACCAAGCAGTACCATTATCAACTACAGTACAGAGATGATCTTGCCCTGCCGCCAGATCAACAACATTTGTGATGCTCGGTGTTTTAAGGCCCGCAGTATATCCTAACGTTCCATCTCCATATGCCCCATACTGTCCATATCCCCAGCAACTGACAGTTCGATCTGCATTCAAGGCACATCCACCCTCTCGATGAATTACTAAATCATAGAAGGCTCCAGCAGAATGTAATAGATTCCAAATGCTTGAACTGTTCATTGTCCCGTAACCATTGTCGTAGTTGATTCTCCCCCAACAAGTCACGTTGTCTCTAGTTGAATTCATCACACAATTAGTATTTCGTTTGGATTGCACTTGAAATGGACTTGTAGGAACCACTGAAGGCATTGCAATCGGTGTCGAAGTTGAGTTGTCTCCTAGATGTGTTGTGTTCTCTGGAGTAGTATCTGAGATTCTTGGATAGATTGGCCCTGATCCAACTGTGACTGCTGCCGAATTTTGTAAATTGGTATCGCATTTCCCATAGTTATCTCCGCCACAAGTATCATCACCCCATGCGTAAACAGTCCCTGTCGTATTATCCACAGCGATATAATACTTGAGACCCGCAGAAATACGGCTGTCTTGTTGACGACCTGTTCTAGAGTCATTGATGGTAGCTGTAATGGATTGGCTTCCCAAAGCCGCATAAGAAGCATCGACAGAGCTTGAAACCGATACCATCACACCTGACCAACGAACACCATCAATAATATTATCTTCTGCAGCAGTGATGGTGACCTCTTGAGGGGTTGACCAATCACTAGCTGTAAAGGTTAAGGAACTTGGCGATATGGTAACTTCTCCAGTGTCTGTAGAGGCAATGCTCAGGACAACATTTGCCAACGGTTCACTGGTTAAAACAATAGAAAGATTGTCAGTGCCTCCCGATTCAGTAACGGAAGTAGAACTGTTCGTTTCTGTGATTGTGAATCCCAGTGATTCTCCAGCATCCGTATTGGTGACGGTAACAGTTTGATTATCTAATGCAGCGTAGGTGGCGTCGGAGGAGTTATCTACGTAGATCGTGATCAATACTGTTTGAGAACCGTCTGCAAAATCATCATCTACTCCGGTGATGGTGACGGTTTGAGCTGCTGACCAGTTACTCGATGTAAATGTGAGCGTACTTGCAGAGATAGTAGCTTCGCCAGTGTCATCATCAGAAAGATTAATCACGACATTGCTCTCAGGTTCTGAGTCCATCTTGATCGTAAAGCTGTCTGTAGTGAGAGTTTCGCTGACGCTTGCTGTAGTTTTGGAGAGGCTAACGCCAGGAGCAGGAGGTGGGGGTGGATAAATGGTGCTCTCAGCAGCGATAGTTTCCAGATCATCAGGCACAAAGCAGCCAACTGGCAGCCAACAAAGACTGGTGAGGAGCAGGATTGGTCCCAGCTTCTTGAATATTTGAGCAACTTTATTGCTCATTCCCACATTCACCATACCTCTTTTCAAACTTTGGATTTGGTCTTCTAGCCTAGGCAACAGTGACTTAGGATAGTGCTGATTTAACCTATTGAGTTGCTGAGATTCGTTGTAAGAAAAACGTATTTTGTCTAAATAATGTAACATATTTCTTATTCTCTACCATAATCTGACAAAAATTCGCAATGAATTCTCATTTTTCAGCTGAGAATCTGGACTCTCTGGTTCAATTGAAACGAATTAATCCCAAATTCATACCGAAAAGTGTGATCAGCAGAAATCGACGTTTTTTGGGCGGAAGAGGATCAAAAAAAGCAGGAAGAATTTGGCAAAATTGCCGGAAGGAAGTCAATGAAACGCTGAGAATTCCAAGTTGAAATTGGCTTTTCAAAAGTTAAAAAAACTCGCCCTCGGGTCGATAGGAGTGATGGGAACTCTCTCCCAATTCCAAACAAGCATGAACATTGTACTTGCGGCTGGTTCCAAGCGTGTCTGGCCCAGATTTTCATAGTTGTACGTTTGGCTCTCTAATCATACCTAGCGAATCGTAAAATGTTCGGGTTGCTTAACCTTCCAGATCCTCAAGGCGAATGAATTCAACGGGAAGTTTTATCGATGAAGAGACTGGGTTCCAGTTCCAGATCAGCAGTAACATGTTGCTCTGTTCAAGCTGGAGCTCAGTCTTTCCTAAACCGTCATAGGCAAATGACCGAGTTTCCAGAAAATAATTTTGAGAAAAACCGATCCAGAATCGTTTGGAGATCTCAAGGAGAATGTTGGCCCCGTAGGCTGCGATATCTGTGAACCCTGTTTTTTTCGGGAAAGCTCTTTGGGTTCCGTCTTTCGCCGTGTGAGCCAAGCGGAAGCTGCTTTGCCCAAGGCCATAGGCGGCATAGGGCTGAATATGCAGAAAATCACCGATCAACCAGTCATAACCAAACGAATAAAAAAGGCTGAGACTGCGATACTCCAAATCGTAGGTTTGGCTATTGCTATGCCCTCCCATGATTGAAAATTCCTGATTGATCAGGTGTAGCCCACTGAATAGGTTTGTTTTGGCATTGCGCTCCTGCCAAAAGGTCAGTTCCTGTTGAGAACCATCCAGACCAACTGCAAGATCGTGATCTTGAATTGAAAAACTAGCCTGGGTTTCTCCAAACCCCAGCCAACTCAACTCTCTCTCGTTTGAAATGATGCCTTGTGCCTCACGTTGAGCTGACAGCAGGAAGATCATAGCTACAAAAAAAGTTAATGGGGTGCGGAAAAGCCAGCGGAAAAGCCAGACGAGATTCATTCAGTTGACTAATGAAACGAGTTAACCCTTGAGTAAAATTGAAGTATTACATCCTCATGCAGCAAATAAGCCCGCAAAAACAACCTGCTCAGGTCATTAAAATGACACAAAGACATCAGCCTTTGGGGAGATGCCGGATCATCAAACTCCATCATGGGTCTTGCCGGTGATCAGATTATGTTAAATTTGGTAGGTTAGTGCTGATCCGCTTCTTCTGGAAAGAAACAAGCAGCGGCAGGAAGGTTTTCAGGGAGGAGCGGACGTTCTTGACGGCAGCGATCTTGTGCTTTCCAACATCTAGGGGCAAAGGCACAGCCGTGTGGCACATCGAGCGGGGAGGGAAGCTCTCCTTCGAGCTTGATCCGTTGTTTTTTGGCTTTTGGATCAGCAATCGGTGTCGCTGAGAGCAGGGCCTTGGTGTAAGGGTGTTGAGGACGTTGGAAGATGTCGTCCTTGGTACCGTGTTCCACGGGTCGCCCTAGATACATGACGATCACCTCATCGGCCATGTGACGCACCACAGATAGATCGTGACTAATGAACAGGTACGCCAGACCAAACTGATCCTGGAGGTCGGTCAACAGGTTCAAAATCTGGCTCTGAATGGAGAGATCCAAGGCAGAGACAGGCTCATCAAGTACCAGCACCTTGGGATTGAGCATCAGCGCTCGGGCCACTGCAATCCGCTGGCGTTGACCCCCTGAAAACATGTGTGGGTAGCGCTCAAAGTGTTCTGGTCGCAGACCCACCCGCTGCATCGTCTCCCGTGCTTGTTGCGTTCGCTCGAATGCAGACAACTCCGGGCGATTGATCTTCAGCGGTTCTTCTAAAATCGAACCGATTCGTTGTCGCGGATTCAAGGAACCGTAGGGATCTTGAAAGACAATCTGCACGCTGTCTCGCAAACGTCCCCAGCTTTCCGGAGTGGCTGGCTCCCCGTTGATTTCCAATGCTCCTGCTGTGGGTTCCTCAATCATCGTCACCAACCGCGCCAAGGTTGATTTTCCACAACCTGATTCCCCCACCACCGCCAGAGTCTTGCCAGCTTGCAGACGGAAGTTGGCCTCCGTCAATGCTTGAGTGATCCTGGGTGGACTGAACAGGTGGCTCTTGACTTCATAATGTCGAGAGAGTCCCTGCGCCACTACGACGGTATCCGTGTTCATTTGACAACCCCCTCAAGCGCTAGAGGAAAGTGGCAGCGGGCAAAAGCAGCTTCGACCCCTAGCGGAGTAGGTTTTGTTTCCTGGCATCTCTGATTGGCGAACTGACATCGCGGTGCGAAGAGACAACCTGCCGGCCGATCAAATTGCCCCGGTACGACTCCTGGAATTGTCAGTAGATGCCTACCGGTCGCACGCTCTGGAAGCGCTGCCAACAAGGCAGCTGTGTAGGGGTGTCGTGGAGTTTCAAACAAGGATGAGACGGGTTGCTCTTCCACTTTCTGTCCTGCGTACTGCACCTGCACCTGCTCAGCTGTTTCCGCAACGACTCCCATGTCATGAGTGATTAGAATCAAGGCCATTCCAAAGTTTTTCTGCAAATCAGAAAGCAAGTCCAGAATCTGGGCTTGAATCGTCACATCTAATGCCGTGGTTGGCTCATCAGCAATTAGGAGTTTAGGATTGCAGGCGATAGCCATCGCAATCATCACCCGTTGATTCATTCCCCCAGAGAGCTGATGGGGAAATAGGTTCAAACGCTCTGCCGGGGCTGGGATGCCAACCATCTCTATGATCTCGACTGCGCGCTGCTGCCTCTCTTTTCGATCAAGACCAAGATGCTGACGCAAGGCTTCCTTGAGCTGAAATCCAACTGTGAAGCAGGGATTCAGCGAAGACATTGGCTCCTGAAAAATCATCGCCAGGTCCTTGCCAATCAGCTTCCGCCTTTGCTTGGGGGTCAGCTGTCGAAGGTCCTTTCCGTCAAAAATTAGCTGATCTGCGGTGATGGTTGCCGTCCAGGGAAGGAGTCCCATCACAGCAAGCATCGCGACGGATTTCCCAGAACCAGACTCTCCCACAATTGCTAGAATCTCGCCCTGTTCAATCGTTACATCAACTGCATCGACGGCTCGGAAAGCTCCCAACGAAGTAGCAAAATCAACAGACAGGTTGCGAATTTCGAGCAGGGACATTCGTCAACTCCTCCGCAACTTGGGGTCGAGGGCATCCCTGAGTCCGTCCCCCATCAGATTGATTGCCAGTACGGTAATCAGAATCGCTAGGCCGGGGAAAGTCACCACCCACCAGGCTCGTAGGATAAACTCTCGGGCTTCGGCCAGCATCGTTCCCCATTCAGGAGTTGGAGGTTGTGCGCCCATCCCCAGAAAACCGAGGGCAGCAGCATCTAAAATTGCAGTGGAGAAGGACAAGGCTGCCTGAACAATGATTGGTGAGAGGCAGTTTGGGAGGACTGTGATGAACATCAGCCGTGGCAGCTTGGCACCAGTGACCTTGGCAGCAGTCACGTAGTCCTTGGAACACTCCGCAAGTACTGAGGAACGGGTTAGCCTGACGTAGTGGGGTTGCAGAACAATCGCAATTGCGATCATTGCATTGGTCAGTGAGGGGCCCAGAATTGCGACCAGCACCAACGCTAGCAGCAGGGATGGAAAAGCGAGAATGATATCCATCACCCGCATCAGGATCGTGTCTAGCCATTTGGGAGCAAAACCGGAGAGCAACCCCACTACAATGCCTCCAGCTGCCGATACCATTACGACCACGATTCCAACGTAAAAGGAGTAGCGTGCTCCATACAGTATTCTTGAGAGCATATCCCTTCCCACTGCGTCTGTTCCCAATGGAAAAGCCAGACTACCCCCTGCTTGCCAGAATGGAGGTTGGAGCAGATGCTCTCGATACTGAACGGTTGGGTCATAGGGGGCGATCCAATCAGCCAATAATGCAACGACAACAAATAGCCCAAAAATCCAGAGCCCAAAGACAGCACCTCGGTTTTCTTGGAAGTAATACCAAAATTCTTGAAACCGTCCGGGACGCTCTGCGGCTTGGGCGACCGTATTCATCAGCGCTTCCGGATTTTTGGGTTGATCAGGCCATAAAGCACATCGACCGACAGGTTGACGATAATCACCATCACGGCAATCAGTAACAAGCCTCCCTGGACTACTGGATAATCTCGACGGAAGATGGAATCAACCATCCACTTCCCAATGCCTGGCCAGCTGAAGATGGTCTCAGTGAGGATGGCTCCAGCCAGCAATGTTCCGACAGAGAGCCCAATCACTGTGATCACCGGAATCATTGCATTTCGTAGCGCATGAATTCCATTGATCCGAAAGGGAGCCAGTCCCTTGGCTTTGGCGGTTCGGATGTAGTCTTCAGAAAGCACTTCCAGCATTGCAGATCGGGTCTGCCTGGCAATCACCGCCAGTGGGATCGTTCCAAGTACGATGGTTGGCAGAATCAAGTGATGCAGCGCTGAACCTAGGGCCCCTGATTCTTCAGACTGTAGTGCATCCCAGATCATGAAGCCGGTTGGATCATCAAAGAAGTAAAGCAGGCTGATTCGTCCGGAAACCGGTGTCAGCCCCAACCAGCCGGACATCAGGATGATCAGCAGCAAGGCCCACCAGAAGATTGGCATCGAATAGCCAATCAGGGCTGATGACATCAATACACGATCGAACAGTTTTCCCCGATTGACAGCTGCGATGATTCCGGCTGGTAAGCCCAGCAATAACGCAAAGATCATGGCACAAAGAGAAAGCTCCAGCGTGGCGGGAAACAATGCGAAAAATTCATCCCAGACTGGACGCTTGGTAACAAAGCTTTGACCAAGATCGCCTTGCAGTACTCCGGAGAGATAATCGAAGTATTGCTCCATTAAGGGACGGTCAAAGCCGAACTGCTTGAGCAACTCCTGGTAGCGTTCGTCACTCAACCCTCGCTCACCAGCCATCACGATGATCGGATCGCCGGGAAGCACACGAATGAAGGAGAAGGAGATCAGGGTTACCCCAAAAAAAGTCGGCAGGAAGGTTAGCAGCTTGGAGAGCAGGTAGCGGAGCATCAGCCAATCACGGTCAGGCTTCGGGAGAAGGTGGTCAAGGATCGGCAACCATCTTCGGTGACCAAAACATCATCCTCGATACGGACACCAAAGCCATCGGGAGCCACTCGGTACAGACCAGGTTCAATCGTGAAGACCATTCCAGTATCCAACTGCTGGTGATTACCACGCATGATATAGGGATCTTCATGAACTGCGCGACCTAATCCATGACCAGTCTTGGTGCGAATTCGGTCTGCATACGAGGAAGCTTCCAATAAAGAGGTGACCTCATCATCCACTTGGTGTGCGGTCACTTTTGGAGAAGCGAGGGCATGACCAGCTTGGTTCGCATTCAGAACGGTCTGGTAGACTTCCTGCGCTTCGTCACTGGCGTGTCCTACAAAAAAAGTCCGCGTGATGTCAGCGCAGAGACCACTCCAACGAGCCCCAAAGTCAATCAGCAAAGCATCACCAGCTTGGATCTGGTAGTCAGGTCGGGCGTGGGCATGAGGTCGAGCTGAATTCTCACCAGCGGCTACAATTGGCCGAAAGGACTGCTCCTTGGCACCATTTGCAAAAAGTGCTTGCACCAATTGAGTCTCCACTTCGGTCTCAGTTAATCCGGGACGGACCTTTTTGATGACGTCTGCCAGAGCATTCTGTGAAATTCGGATGGCCTGCTCAAGGGCTTCGATTTCTTCAGCATTTTTGCGAAGCCGCAAACCAGAGATTTGTTTTTCAGCATCCACGATGGTCAGTTGAGGCCATGCTTTGGCCATCGCATGGTGAACGAACACTCTCATCACCTGGCCTTCCACGGCCACAGATTGCATCGGCAGGTGAGCGGCTAAGGCTTCAAAAGCACCTTGATAGCCTGTTTGATCTCGCCAGTCAAACACTGCTCCCTCAAAGTTGAGCAGATCAAAGGAACGCAACTCTAGGTTGGGCACCAACGCAGCAGGATCTCCCTGTGCTGGAATGAACACAACCAGTGGACGTTCGTGACTGGAGAAGCTCTTGCGATAAAGACGCTCAAAATTACAGCCAGGCACCAGCGCCAAAGCTTCGACGCCAAGATCTTTGGCAACCTGGCGAAAGGGTAGGTATCGATCGGTCAAGGGATCTCCTTGATGGGGAGGGGCAGAGCCCAAAAGCTCTGCAGTTTTGTGGATTAGTTGGCGATGTCGACGCCATAGAAGATGTGGCCACCTAAGGGATGAACCGTGTAGCCCTTCACTTCACTGCGCATCGGCATGAAAACTACAGAATGTGCGATCGTCGCCCAGGGTGCCTGGTCCTTGAAGATCACCTGAGCTTCCTGGTATAGACGAGTGCGCTCGTTTACGTCCGTAATTACCTTGGCCTTCTGGATCAGATCATCAAAAGGCTTGTGACACCACTGCGCCCGATTAGATTTTTCCACTCCAGCACAACCCAATAAGACAGCAAGGAAGTTATCAGGATCCCCGTTGTCTCCGGTCCAGCCCAATAGAATTGCGCCATCACGATCCAATGCCCTTGAACGGCTGAGATACTCACCCCACTCGTAGCTAATGATCTCCACGTTCACCCCAATTTTGGCAAAGTCTGCCTGGATTAACTCAGCCATTCGCCGTGCATTGGGATTGTAGGGACGTTGCACCGGCATCGCCCAAACCTTCATACTCAGATCGCTGACTCCTTCGGCGGCCAACATCTTCTTCGCTCCGTCTGGATCGTAGGGGTCATCCTGAATCGAATTATTGTAGGACCACATGGTTGGGGGAATTGGATTCTTAGCTGCTTGACCAGACCCCTGGAAGACCACGTCGATGATTGCTTTCTTGTCGATCGCCATGTTCAAAGCCTTGCGGACTTTTGGATTGTCAAATGGCTTTTGGGTCGAGTTATAGGCAAGATAACCAACGTTCAGGCCTTCCTGCTCCATCATTGTGATGGATGGATCAGCTTTCATTGCATCAATGTCCGCTGGGTTTGGATAGGGCATTATGTGGCATTCCCCAGCTTTTAGCTTCTGGTAGCGCACTGAGTTGTCCGGAGTGATCGCAAAAACCAGGTTGTCTAGTCTGGAAGCTCCTCGCCAATAGTCTTTGTTTGTCTTGTAACGGATTACAGCATCTTTTTGGTATCCTACAAACCGGAAAGGACCTGTTCCAATTGGGGCCTGGTTCAGCATCTCTGGCGTGCCAGCTGACATCATTTTATCGCCATACTCTGCTGAGAGAATGGAGGCAAAGTCCATCGCCATGTTGGCAATGAAGGGAGCTTCAGGTCGGTTCAGGTTGAACCGGACGGTATAGTCATTCACCTTTTCGACTGACTTGATCAGCGAAGGCATATCCATCCCGCCAAAGTATTCCCAGGTTCCACCAGAGACCTTATGGTAGGGATGGCTTTCTAATCGCTGGCGCTCAAAGGAGAAAATCACATCGTCTGCATTGAAATTTCTTGATGGTGTGAAGTTCTTATTTGAATGGAATTCTACTCCCTTTCTTAGATAAAAAGTGTAGGAAAGGCCATCGTTTGAGGCTTCCCAGCGTTCTGCCAATCCAGGAATGACGTTTGTGGTACCGACTTCAAATTCGGCCAGTCGATTGTAGATTGGATGCGATGAAGCATCAAAAGTCGTTCCAGCAGTGTAAAGAGCTGGATCAAAACCTTCTGGGGATCCTTCGGAGCAATAGACCAGCGTCTTTGCAGAGACGGAGCCTGCAAAGACGGCTCCCAGCATCAGGCCAGTTGCTAGTTTCAGTGTGTTCTTCATGATCATTCCTTTTACAGGTTGGGTCAGTTCAGAGATTTCTGGAGAAAACATCCTTGAGCACGTGGAGCTGCGAACTCCCTAAATCATTAATGTAGTTTCTGATTCCCTGGTACTTCAAAGCTTGACACGGTGGCCACTTCACATCCATTGCAAATTTTCAGGTTGCTTTTTGCTTTCTACTCCGATTTCTGATAGCCAGCCTTTTTCTAAAACAACAACTTTCCACTTTGCATTCAGGAAACACATACTAAATCCAGTCTTCTCAAAATTGTGAGTTTGTACCCGGTTCCTCTGCGCCAGTTCTTACTCCAAGTGAGAGTTGGTTTGTTGTAGAGTTGATGGTTGTAAGGAAGTCTGAGAGCAAACGCAATCTTGGTCTTTGTAAAAAAACGTTTGGTTCAACAAATCATGCCTGGTTGTCGGCAATGCTCCCTTTGATTGTCAATGAAGGTATCGTTACGTAGGATGCTGGGGATGGCAGAGAGAGTCCGCTCAAGTCTGAGCTGATCCGACCTTTACGGGCCAACCAGCAGAAAACTTCTGCTGTGATTGCGTTTTTGGAAGGTTTGACGGATCAAGGATTTCTTACTGACCCCACATTTGCGAATCCTTGGCTTGAGAATCATCCAACTCAGGGTGTTTCCGCAAGGGATAGATAGAGATGGAAATTGGCTGCTTCCCCTTTTGCAGTGAAGGTAGCCGTGCTGCTGGACGTGAAAAATCTTCGATTGTGCAATGTCGAAGCTTGCACTGGCAGATTTTTAAGGGCTGGGCTAGGAAGCTGGGCATTGAAAATTCACCTGGGACAAGTTCCGTTGTCTCTTGTTCTCACTTGGCTTCCAGGATCAGAAGGCAGGTCTCTCCATCAGAAAGTTTCAATCATGATCAATCTTGCAAACACCGATTTACAAATATCACCACTCTGTCTTGGTGGAAACGTCTTTGGCTGGACCGCTGATGTCACCAATTCAGAGGCTGTGCTCAGTCACTTCGTTGATAATGGGGGAAACTTCATTGATACAGCCGATATGTACTCACAATGGGGCAACGGACACGTGGGTGGAGAATCAGAGAGTATCATTGGCAACTGGCTCAAGACGAGAGGAGACCGCAGCTCCTTGGTGATTGCTACCAAGGTTGCCAAAATGGACAAACGCCGTGGGTTGTCTGCGCATAACATCTGTGCCGCTTGTGAAGAGTCGCTGCAGCGACTTCAAACAGATTACATCGACTTGTACTATGCTCACGAGGATGACCCGAAGACCCCGATTGAAGAGACCCTGGGGGCCTTTGATTCGCTGGTTCGGGAGGGAAAGGTGCGCTTCATCGCGGCTTCCAACTTTATGGCTCCTCGCCTACAGGAATCACTAGACATTGCCAAAAAAGCAGGGCTGGTTGGCTATGTGGCTGCCCAGGATCACTACAACCTGCTGGAGCGAGACTATGAAACCTTCCTTCGTCCCACACTATCCAAAAATTTACTTAGTCAGCTGCCCTACTTTGGCTTGGCTCGTGGCTTTTTGACAGGCAAGTATCGGCCTGGGCAAAAAGTCAATTCTGTACGCTCTGGAGGAGTGGCTGGCTACCAAAATACTCGTGGCTGGAACCTATTAACTAAGCTGGATGAACTAGCCCAGCAACATCAAACTACGGTTTCGGCAGTGGCCTTGGCCTGGTTGCGCGCTCAGCCTACAGTCGCTGCTCCGATTGCCTCGGCTCGTAACCTTGAGCAACTCAAGGAAATTCTGCCTGTCGTTGAGCTCAGTGCCGGAGAATTGCAGACGCTGTCCAATTGTTGAGTCGTCTGCAAATCAGTCAACCACCACTGACGTAGTCCCTCCAATCTTAGTTGGGCGGGGGTTTTCAGACTGCATTGAATCCAAATTTATTTGCAAATGAACGAGGTTTTTAGACCAACTCAGACAAATCCTTTGAGGGGAAATAAATCAGGGGATAATGGATGGGTGCAATGGAGTGATTCCCGATGCTTTCAGCTGAGCCTGCATATAAACGGAATCCAGGAAGTGTCCAAACTTGAAACCGATGTTGTGAAACACCCCCACCTCAATGAAGCCAGCCCGCTCATGCAACCGAATGGAAGCGTAGTTGGCCGAGTCTCCGATCACGGCGATCATCTCCCGATAGCCCAAGGCTCCACACTGCGCCTGTAGCTTCTTCAGGAGCTGCAGCCCAATACCCTGTTTGCTGAATTCAGGATGAAGATAAACTGAATCTTCTAGGGTGAAGCGATAACCTGCCCGAGGACGATAGTGGCTCGCGTAGGCATAACCCGCAATTTATTCTGCGACTTCCGCAACAAGGTAGGGCAGACCCTTTTCTTGAACAGATTGAGCCCGGTCGGTTATCTCCGCAAGGCTGGGGGGCTTCCCATTCCCAAGATCCGGTTCCATGCAATACATGGTGGGCGTAAATCTGCTGAATCTGAGGCAGATCGTCAGCAACAAGAGGTCGGATTTTCAAGGAAGTGTTAGCATAAAACCAAAGCTCAACTCACTTACCTCCCCAAGAATCACGCAAAGTGACGATGCGATTGAAAACCAAGGAATCTGTTTTGGAGTCCCGAGAATCGAGACAGAAGTAGCCAAGCCGTTCGAATTGATAGGCAATTCCTACTTCAGCGTTTATCAAATTGGGTTCCAGCCAGGCTTGCGAGAGGATCTCCATCGAGTTGGGATTGAGGTCGAGCAGGAAGTTCTTGTCTGGGTAATCACTTCCCGGTGTGGGTTGGGAGAATAAACGATCATAAAGTCGGATCTCAGCTTGGACGGCATGGGCAGCAGAGACCCAGTGAATAATCCCCTTAACCTTGCGTCCCTCAGGTTTCCGTCCTCGGCTGGTGTTGGGGTCGTAGATGCAACGAAGCTCGATGACCTTCCCGGAAGCATCCTTGATGACTTCTTCACAACGAATGACGTAGGCGTTTCGCAGACGCACTTCTCCACCTGGAACCAACCGATGGAAGCCCTCCGGTGGATCTTCGTCGAAATCATCCTCTTCGATAAAAATTTCACGACTCAAAGGGATAGGCCGTCGTCCACGATCCGGAAATTGCTGATGAACTGGGGCATCCAACTCCTCTTCCTGATCTTCCGGACAGTTAAGGAGAACAACCTTCAGCGGGCGCAGGACCGCCATGGCTCTGGGGGCCTTGGAGTGCAGATCTTCACGGATACAGTCTTCCAAGACGCTCATGTAGATGTTGTTTTCAGCCTTGGAGATGCCAATACGTTCTGCAAACAGTTTCAGACTTTCAGGGGTGTATCCACGTCGTCGCAAGCCTGAGATGGTGGGCATGCGTGGGTCATCCCAATCAGAGACGTGACCTTCTTCAACGAGCTGAATCAATCGCCGTTTGCTGAGCACAGTATATTGTAGGTTTAGGCGACTGAATTCGATCTGACGAGGGTGACAAGGCACGTCCAGTTGGTCCAACACCCAGTCATAGAGAGGCCGATGATCCTCAAACTCGAGAGTGCATAGAGAATGGGTGATGCCTTCAAGAGCATCAGAGAGGCAATGCGTGTAATCGTACATCGGGTAAAGGCACCATTTGTTACCTGTTCGCTGATGAGTCACCTTGCGGATTCGATAAATTACTGGATCACGCAGGTTGATGTTCGGGGAAACCATATCGATCTTGGCACGAAGGACATGGGCCCCGTCTTCAAATTCACCTGATTTCATCCTACGAAATAATTCTAAATTCTCTGCTGTGGAGCGCTCGCGAAAAGGGCTCGCCGTTCCCGGTTCAGTGAGAGTTCCACGCTGTTCCCGAATGCTTTCCTGCGATTGGCTATCCACATAGGCCCTACCCTGCTGGATTAAATCCTCAGCGAAGTCATACAATCTTTGGAAGTAGTCGGAGGCATGGGTCAATCGATCTTGCCAGTCAAAGCCTAGCCAGTGCACGTCTTCGAGAATTGCTTGCACATACTCTTCATCCTCATTGATGGGATTCGTGTCATCAAAACGCATGAAGCAGTGTCCGGTAAATTCCTGCACTAGGCCAAAATTCAGAAAAATCGACTTGGCGTGCCCGATGTGGAGATAGCCATTTGGTTCGGGAGGAAATCGGGTGACGATTTCTTGATGCTTGCCCGATTGGAGGTCTTCCTGGATGATATTGCGAATGAAGTGAGTGGAGCGGACAGGTTCGGGCGATGACATTCTGAACGTTTGCTGCGAGGTTGGGAAAAAAAGAAAAGCTAACAAATTTCCTGAGAACTGCCAAGATGTGCAAGTGCCATGATTAACGAGCTTTCTCAAAAAATTAAATTTCTACAAATCGATAAGGGTAGATTAATCGCTATTCGGTATCGGTGAGGTTCATTCGGGACTTGTTTCTATCCAAAGCAAGCATACTCAATAGAGTGGGATTATTTGATCAAATCTTCAGAGTTAGCGATTCTAAATCATATTGGGTTCACAATTTCAAACCACAGAGAGCAATTAACTAATGGAACCAGTTAGACAAAATGAGACCGAAGAGGAAAATAATGAGAGTGGAAATCATCAACCCTTGATCACAAGTGCGGTTGTCATCGGGATTGTACTAGCTTTAGTGGCAATCATTGAGATGGGTGGACTTCAACTCTGGGATTGGATTCAAAGCCTCGAAGAAGTAGCGCAGTAGAAAGTGGAATGGCAATAAAGACTGAGATTACAGGATAGATCAGATGAAAACGATCAGCTAGAAAGTGGAGTTTTGATTAGGCATGAGTGAGGTGGGCTTTCGACTGGCTCCCCAAGCTGGACTCGAACCAGCGACCCAATGATTAACAGTCATTTGCTC
>NYTS01000098.1 GCA_002683655.1 Deltaproteobacteria bacterium | reverse complement strand
TCGTTTTCGAAAGTTGATTCCCAGGTATGGAGAAACTGACCGCTCCTAGCAGGCCTTGACTAGCTTAGCGGCAGCAATGATCACTTTGAACAAGGTCATGTCTATTTATGGATAAGCTCTAAATCTTGGTAAACCCCGGAATTATCAATTTGAAAATTAGTACATATCTTAGGCTACTGTTGCCTTTTCGAATTGATCTGTGTAGCAATATCTATTCTTCATAGCTCAATGATTTTACTACATTTAATAAGTTGGTTCATAAGAAAATGCCCTCAACACTGATTCAACTGCTCGATTCTCTACTTGGTGCGTACAGCCTGGTTCTTCTTGGGAAGGCCATTGTCTCTTGGTTTCCTGTAAATCCATACAACCCGATTGTTCGCTTCCTTGATCGCCTGACAGAGCCTGTACTAACCCCAGTCAGAAAAAACGTCCCACCTGTTGCTGGGATGGATCTTTCAGTTGTTTTGGTATTAGTTGTTATTTCGATTCTGAGAAATATGATTTGGTCCTTTTAGGCTTTGAATCATCATCACTGAAAGAAAACTCACTATGAATCCTGATTCTACTGATGCCAAAAGTACTGAGGAGGTACCTACTCAAGCACAACGTTTTATTGTTGGACTTGGAGCTTCAGCAGGAGGGTTGGATTCACTGGAAAAATTCTTCAAAAAAATGCCACCTGACAATGGCCTCGCTTTCGTGGTGGTGCAGCACCTTTCCCCAGACTACAAATGCATGATGGTTTAACTGCCTTCAAAGCACACTCAAATGAAAGTGCAGCACGCTGTCGATGGATCGTTGATTAAGCCGGATACCGTCTATTTGATCCCACCTAAAAGACAACTCACGATTCAGGAGGGAAAGCTCTATTTAGTAGGCCAGGTGACAGTTTCTGGGATCAATCTGCCAATTGATATTTTCTTCCGTTCACTGGCACGTGACCAGGAAAGTCGGGCAATAGCCGTTATTTTGTCAGGCACTGGCACAGATTGAACTTTGGGTGGCGAGTAGTTAAAGAGGTGGGAGGATATGTGTTAGCTCAAACCCCAGAATCAGCTCAATTTGATGGGATACCGAAATCTGCGATTCAGACAGGCATTGCAGACAGTATCTTACCACCTGAGAACATGCCCCAGGAAATACTTAGGTATGTCGAACATCCATACGCTTCCAGGGTACGTAATGAGCCCCCGTCATCGGATGAAGAGGATGTACTGCATAGACTCCTTGCTGTTCTGCGTCAAGAAACTGGGGTAGATTTTACTGAAAATAAGTACGGCTCTCCGCCTCGGAGAATTCAGCGAAAAATGGGAGTGATTCAAATCGGTACCCCGGATGAGTACCTTGAGTATTTTTATACAAACAAGGCAGAAGCCCATCTCCTTCACAGCGAATTATTGATAGGAGTTACCAGGCTTTTCAGGGATACAGAGGCCTTTGATAAACTTCGTGATAAAGTCTTGCCGGAGTTGTTGGCAGCCCGAAAGCAAAACTCTCAGTCTCCTTTGCGCATTTGGGTTAGCGCTTGCTCGACAGGTGAAGAGGTCTATTCTCTGGCGATTCTGTTGGCAGAAGCAATGAAACGCCACCAAACCTTCCTGAACATCAAGATCTTTGCCTGTGATGTTGATAAAAAAGCCCTGAATATTGCCAGTGCTGGGAGATACCCTGCAAGCATTATTGCGGATGTGCCAGTTCAATTGCTTGGTAAGTATTTCTTTAAAATTGGTGATTATTATCAGGCTGTTGAAAAATTAAGGAAGATGGTCACTTTTTGCTCAAAATAACCTCCTCAGAGATCCTCCGTTTCACAAGCTGAACCTGATTTCTTGCAGAAATATGCTGATCTATGTCTAGTCAAGAGTGCAGAAACGTATACTTTCAATGTTCAGCTTTGCCTTGAACCAAAATGGATTCATGTTCCTTCTTGGAGGGAGTGAGACCCTGGAGAAGCACAGGATCTCTTCTGGACCGTGGCTAGCCATGCTCGATTTTTTTTTAGGAATAAAGGAGATGTCTATTTCCCAGAATTCCAAGCTGTCGAGTCCAGTCGAATGGAAGTCAGGATGGACTGGAGGATTGGTCTCAAGGCAGGAGTTGGGGAGGGGTCAGCCGAAAATAGAAAAGCTGATCAAGGGAATCTATGAACATTTGATGGATCAGTATGTTCCATCGTCTGTAGTTATTGATCCGGAACTGAATATCCTTCACGTATGGGGAGATATCAACGGGCTTGTCCGAATCCCCAAGGGGAATTCGACCTATAATCTATTGAAATTGCTGGATCAAAAGGTTGGTGTCATTGTCAGTAATGCGATTCGCACCGTGCAAAAGAACGGTGGCGAGATCATGTTCAAGGATGTCCAGATCGATACTGATGAAGGACCAAAACTGATGAGGCTTTCGGTCACTCTTTATCGACTTAGGCCGTTCAAACAGGACTTCTTCATCGTTACTTTCAATAGTTTGAAGGAATTGAACGACGAGGACAAAAGGGTCAAAGAATTAACTTTTAACTTCAGTGAAGAAGCCGAAGAGCAACTTAGAGATATGGGCCGGGAACTTCAACACACCTGGGAGAGTCTGCAGACAACTACAGAAGAGTTAGAGACAACTAATGAGGAACTTCAGAATACGAATGAAGAATTGATGTCTGCCAATGAGGAATTGCAGAGCACGAACGAGGAACTTCACTCTGTCAACGAAGAACTCTACACATTGAATGAAGAATACCAGAAAAAATAGAGGAATTGACCAATGCCAATAATGATCTAAACAACCTTTATTTGAACACAAATATAGGGATCGTTTTTCTGGATCGACAGCTTTGCACTCTCAATTTTACTCCAGTTATACAAAAGTATTTCTCCCTCTTAAACCAGGATGTTGGTCGGCCAATCGCCCACCTAGCCGGGAGCTTCCCTTATCAAAATTTAATGGAAGATCTCGAAAAAGTTCTCAAGGTTCTTGTCCCGGTTAAAAGAGAAGTACAACTTAAAGATGATCGCTGGTGTCAGTTAGAGGTAAAGCCTTATCAGACAATTGAGAATCACATTGAAGGGGCTGTGTTGGTTCTGCTAAATATTACAGAAATTTAGAGATATCGGCGAAAAAAAGAAGAATTGATGAAGGAAGTTGAACTTAGTAACAAGCGAATGACTCTAGCCAACGAAGTAGGAAAAGTGGCTTGGTGGGAGTGGAATTATGACAAAAAGGAGTTGTTTTGTCACCCTGACAAGGCCCGATGGCTCGGCTTCATGACCGATGAATTAAAGACTGTCGAAGACTTCATTCAATTGATTCACCCTGAGGACTATTAAAGTGCCATGAGCAGTATGCGTAATTTGCTAACAGGTGATTCTGAGGCCTATGACATTCATTATAGATTGCGAACAAATTCAGGCAACTATCGCCACTTCCATGACCAAAGTTTTGTCACGCAACATAACGAGAAAGGTTCCCCTACGATGATTACGGGAGCAATCGTGAATTTATAAGAAACAGGACGTGCTCCAGAAAATTCTCCAAAAAATGAGATGGACGGTTAGTGATCTTGTTGCGTTTATTCTGGTTCCACTCTGAAATGAAAAAATTGAGAAGCTTGGATGGTCGAGGAAAAAAAGCTGACTGAAGTCATTGAAACTCTCCTATTTGTTACTCCTCGTTCGTTGACAATTCAGCAACTCAAAGACTTGGTGGGAACAGAGCCCTCAACAAAAGAATTGCGTCAGGCTGTTCAACAACTTAACACAGAATACGAAGTTACAGGGCGAGTTTTTAGGATTGAAGATGTTGCAGGGGGATTCCAAATGAGGACGGTGCCAAAGGTCCGAGAATGGATCCGAAAGGTGGATTCCATCAAGCCATTTCGACTGACCCCAGCGAATCTGGAAACTCTCTCCATCGTTGCCTACAAGCAACCGGTCACACGCGCACAGATTGAATTTCTGAGAGGTGTCGATTCTTCCAGTACCCTGAGAACATTGCTTCAGCGAAGATTAGTCCGAATTAGTGGTCGAGCTGAACTACCTGGAAGACCAACACTCTATTCTACCACCAAGACATTTTTGGAGGTTTTCAGTCTGCAGTCTTTGAAAGACTTGCCCACGCTAGCTGAATTGGACATGGAAGATGAATCGCATGATCAACTCTCTTTACCTCTCATGGAAACTGAATTGTAAATTCAAAGAACAAAGGTTTGGATGATTTGATACCGCAAATTCTGATAGATGCATCGAGAAAAATTTATAAGTTTTTGATCGAACTTTCACACGAAGATGTAATGTTATCAATAAATGTCGAATAGGTAGTCCGAATTCCTATCGTGATAATCAATAAAAAAAAACAGATCAGTCGAATTAAGGAGAAAACCTATGACACTTATTATGGCTTTGGACCAGGGCACAACAAGTTCTCGAACTGTACTCGTGAATGCTAAGGGAGAAATTATCGGTCAATCCAGCGCCCCGTTAGATTGCCACTATCCACAAACTGGGTGGGTAGAGCAGGATCCGCTTCAGATTTGGGAAACCCAACAAAAGACCATGCTAGATGTGATGCAAAAGACGAATGTAAGTATTGAAGACGTTGTCGGGTTGGGGATCACCAATCAGCGTGAAACTACGGTTGTCTGGGAAAAAGCAACTGGAAAACCACTTGCTCCAGCAATTGTTTGGCAATGTAGACGTTCCACGGCAATCTGTGAGCACCTGAAAGCGCAGGGCAAGGAATCATTGATTCGTAAAAAAACTGGATTGGTTTTGGATCCTTATTTCTCTGCTAGCAAGATGCGTTGGTTACTCAATGAGGTACCTGGACTATCTGAAAGAATGAAAGCTCGTGAAATTTGTTTTGGAACAGTTGATTCTTGGCTGATCTGCAACCTGACCGCAGGGAAAGTTTTCAAAACAGATGTGACCAATGCTTCCAGAACCATGCTTTGTGATCTTAAATCTGCATCCTGGGATGAGGAGTTGCTGGCAATATTTGGGATTGAGCAATCAGCATTGCCTGAAATTGTACCTTCGAGTGGAAAACACGCTGAAATTGAAAATTCGATCCTTGGGAAATCATTACCCATTGCTGGAATTGCAGGTGACCAGCAATCAGCATTATTTGGGCAAGCCTGTTTTGATGTGGGGCAGGCAAAAAACACATATGGTACAGGCTGTTTCTTGATGCTCAATGCTGGACCAAAGCCTGTTGAGTCACAACATCAACTACTCTCGACAATTGCTTGGCAAATTGGCGAGGAACGTACCTATGCTCTTGAGGGGGCTGTTTTCGTAGCTGGATCTCTGATTCAGTGGCTTCGGGACAAAATGGAATTCTTTCAGAATGCCTCAGAAACAGAGAAGATGGCCTTGAGCGTTGATGATTCAGATGGTTGTTACGTGGTGCCCGCTTTCGTAGGCTTGGGAGCACCCCATTGGGATGCGTATGCCCGCGGATTAATCATTGGGCTTACTCGTAACACCAGCAAAGCTCATATCGTAAGAGCAGCACTGGAAGCGATCGCTTATCAGTCAGCAGAAGTTCTCCAATGCATGGAGGCAGACCTTGGTTACCCCCTTCAAGAATTAAAAATTGATGGGGGAGCCTCAGCAAATAATTTCCTCGCTCAAAATCAAGCTGATCTCTTGGGTAGGACCGTAAGGCGTCCTAAAAATGCAGAGAGTACTGCTCTTGGAGCCGCTTTTCTGGCTGGATTGGCAGTTGGAGTTTGGCCGAGCATTGAGTCCCTAAAAAGTTGTTGGCAGGAAGATCGAAAATTTGAAGGCACTATTTCAGAAGACGATAGAAAAGTTCGTATAGCAGGTTGGTTACGTGCTGAAGAGCGTTCTAAAAAATGGCTTCAGTAAAATTGATTTATTTATAAATTACATTTTTGAGAGAATTGCTTGTTGTCCCAAGCTCTAACTGCTGATATAGTTCCGCTCATTTTCCAATGAATCAACCCGTAGAATGCTATGAAAAATTTATTGCTGGGACTGCTCCTGTGCGCTCCAAGTTCCATTCTTTATCTGAGAGTCTGCATTCGCATCAAAAAAACTCATGAATTTGTTTTGGCGCCCATTTTAGTCTATAGCTACACTTGCGGTTCTTATTCTCGCAGCAGTCATGATTTGAAGGTTCGCTGTTATAGAAAAAATAAGTAACGAATAGATATTCTTGACCTAGTATAATTCAAATCTCGTAAACCCACCCCACTGTCAAATTCTTGGGCAACTGATTATAAACTCATCTATGTTTATTCGGCCCCAAGATTTCGAGTAACCACCCCACCCCTTGAATCATTGACGATTCGAGCCGATTCTTAAGATGGTCTGGAATTTGTTATTTGAAACTGATTCTTACATCCCAAGCTCTGAGTGAAAGCTATATAATTTCATAAATTAAGGAGTACATCATGCGATTTCTAACAATCCTCTTAGCAACGATTCTCTATGTGACATCCGCTTTTGCGTTGACTCCTATCAAATTTTCTTTGGATTGGAAGTTTGAAGGTCCCGCTGCGCCGTACTTTGTTGCCCTGGATAAAGGATATTTTGAAGTAGAGGGAATGGATGTTACCATTGACACTGGCCGGGGTTCTCTTGAAGCCATTCCTAGAGTCACTGGGGGAGCTTACGAATTCGGTTTTGCTGACATCAATTCACTCATCAAATTCCGAGACAAAAATCCAACCATTGGTCTCAAAGGAATTTTGATGGTTTACAATAACCCACCATTTGCAATTATTTCGCTTAATAAAAGCGGAGTGATTAAGCCTAAAGATCTGGAAGGAAGAATCCTCGGCGCCCCCGCTACTGACGGTGCTTACGCACAATGGAAAGCCTTTGTGGCGGCAAACAACATCAAGGCGACAGAGGTGGCCATTGAGAACGTCGGATTCCCAGTTCGGGAGCCGATGCTTGCAGCTGGTGAGGTGGATGCGATCACAGTTTTTTCATTCTCATCCTTTTTGAATTTGAAATCAAAAGGAGTGAAGGAAGAAGATATCAATGTGATGTTGATGTCGGATTATGGGCTGAAGCTATATGGTAACACGGTGATTGTGAATCCTAATTTTGCAGCTGAAAATCCAAAACTGGTAAAAGGATTTGTCAGAGCAATTATTCGTGGCTGGATGGATACCATTGCGGATCCCAATTCAGCAATTGATTATCTGATGAAACGGAACAAAATCGCTCGACGAAACGTTGAGCTGGAGCGTTTAGAGATGGCTATTCGTGATAACGTGATTACAGCTGAAGTGAAAGAACGAGGCTTTGGTGATGTGGAAGGTCAGCGACTGTCTGAATCCATTAACCAAGTTGGTATAACCTATGACTTTTCAAATAAGCCAACTGCAGCTTCGGTCTTTACAAGTGAGTTTCTGCCCGCAATGAGTCAAAGGAAGGTCAACTGAAGTGACTCATTTTGTCGATATTGACGAGGTTTCAGTATCGTACATCTTGGGCGAACCACCTGTGTTGGAGGGGGCTTCGCTCCAGATGTCCAGGGGGGAATTTGTCGCTCTTGTCGGACCTAGTGGCTGTGGCAAGTCAACATTTATGAAACTGATGTCTGGGTTGCTTCAGGCAGATCAGGGGTCTGTGGTAGTTGCGAATCAAGAAGTTACTCGTCCCTTGGGGAATGTCGGGATGGCATTTCAGAATTCAGTGATGCTTCCCTGGCGAACGACCCTCAACAACCTACTATTACCCTTAGAGATTGTAAGACCCCATCGAGAAACTTTTCGTCAGAAACGGGAAGCTCACGCCAATAAAGCGATAGAGTTGCTGAGTTCCGTTGGGTTGGAAGATGTCGCTGAAAAATATCCTTGGGAGCTGTCAGGTGGTATGCGTCAAAGAGCTTCACTTTGTAGAGCACTTATCCACGAACCAGAAGTTTTAATGCTTGATGAGCCTTTCGGAGCTCTTGATGCCTTTACTCGTGAAGAGCTCTGGTGTGTGCTGCGTGACCTCTGGCAGGAGAGAAAGTTTACTGTCCTACTGGTTACTCATGACTTGATTGAATCGGCTTTTTTGGCTGATAGAGTCTTGGTGATGAGTAATCGACCTGGCCGGGTAATCATGGAGCTAGAGATCCCCTTTGAAAGACCCCGAGATCTGGACATTCGTTTTGAAAAGGAATTTGTCGACATTGTTCACCAGCTGCGTGACCAAATTCGGACCGCAAGAGCAGTCTAATCCATGGAGTTGATGCGAAAGCGTAACTTAGAAAGATTGGCACCATGGTTCGTAACAGTCTTAATGTTTCTTATATGGGAAGTTATCTGTCAATTGGGGGGGATCCCTGAATATTTCCTACCAGCTCCAACTGTTATCTTTGATGCGATGCTTACTTTTCATGAGGCACTCATCGAAGACTCCCTCTACACTTTGCTTTCTACTTCTCTGGGGTTTGGGATTGCCGTTGTTTTTGGGTTATTACTCGGATTGTTGATTGGCTGGTCTAAAACCATTTATCGGGGGCTTTATCCAGTGATGGTTGGCTTCAACAGCGTTCCGAAGGTGGCTGTTGTTCCAATCCTCGTATTGTGGTTTGGAATAGGTACCGTGCCAGCTGTGCTTACGGCTTTTCTGATTTCTTTTTTCCCTATTGTAGTAAATGTAGCCACCGGTCTAGCTACGACTGAGCCAGAGTTAGAAGATGTCTTACGGTCATTGGGGGCCAGCAAGCTGGATATTATGTTGAAAGTAGGAATTCCGGGAGCGATGCCATTTTTTTTTGGATCTCTCAAGGTTGCCATCACTCTGGCGTTTGTTGGGGCAGTCGTGTCTGAAACCGTTGCCTCGAATCATGGTGTTGGACATCTAATGCTCTCAGCCCAAGCAAATTTTGAAGTTCCCTTGGTCTTTGCAGGCTTATTGGTCCTAGCTTTCGAGGGTATAGTAATGTATGCCATTTTCGCAGCGATTGAGCAGCGTACCGTTCATTGGGCCTATCGGAGCCATCAGTGATTGAAGCACATATTCATGAATGGTTGAATCTTGTGGTTCGCTGGATCCACATGATCACGGGGATTGCTTGGATAGGGGCTTCATTCTACTTCAATTGGGTTGAGGGTCAACTGAATCGAAAAGGGCCTAATCCACCTGGTATTGCAGGGGATTTGTGGGCGGTTCATGGAGGTGGATTCTACCACTCACAGAAATACCAGGTAGCACCAGAAAAACTTCCAGAGAAGCTTCATTGGTTCAAGTGGGAAGCTTACATGACCTGGGTCAGTGGGATGGCGCTGCTGATCATCGTTTATTTCTGGCAGGCCGAATCCTATATGGTAGATCCTTCAGTCGCTGATTTGTCTGGCTGGCAAGCGATTGCGATTAATCTGAGTGCTATGCTTTTAGGCTGGCTGATTTATGATCAGCTCTGTCAGTCTCCTTTTGGGCAGCACAACGATTGGATGCTTTACTTGTTTATCATTGCATTACCAATTGTTTCTTGGGGATTGGGTCAATTTTTGAGTGGCCGGGCCACCTACATTACCGTGGGAGGAATGATTGGTTCCATGATGGTAGGAAACGTCTTCTTTATCATCATCCCTGTACAAAAGAAGATGGTAGGGGCAATGCTAGCGGGAGAGCCCCCTGATAGTAAAATGGGAAAGCAGGGTCTTCAGCGCTCCAGACACAATAACTACCTGACACTCCCTGTTTTGCTGATCATGATCAGCAATCATTTCCCAACGACCTTTGGCCATTCCTACCACTGGTTGATTTTAGGCTCGCTGTCAGTGATTGGAATTGTCGTCAAGCACTATTTCAATTTACGCCACCTGGGGAGACCTCCCAATTGGCTTTTGCTAAGCGCGGCTTTAGCAACCGTTGCCGTTGTGATTCTCTCTGGCCCTTGGATGAGAGAAACAACAGTGACCACCCAAATGGTTAGTGACAATCAAGCGATCATCATTTTGCAGCGTCGATGCACTTCTTGTCACGCAGCCATGCCAACCCAACCAGGTTTTAGTGCCCCACCGAAGGGCGTTATTTTGGAGACTATCGCTCATCTTCGACAATATGCTACTCAGGTACAGGCTCAGGCAGTTACCTCGCACATAATGCCACTGGCAAACCTGACTGGAATGACCCAGGAGGAACGAGATCAACTGGGTGGCTGGCTTCAACAGCATTTATGAGTTTAAAACTCAAATATTTGAAATGAAACGCGATTACATATTTTTCTTTTGTAACGGTCAACCAATTTGGGCGAAAGGCTTGGCAGTCTTGCAGACTCTGTCAGCTTGGCTCCGAAAAGAAAGACAATTAACCGGAACAAAGGTCGTTTGTGCAGAAGGGGACTGTGGAGCTTGTACGGTCTTGTTGGGGTATCCGAGTTCAGAAAAAATTAAATACGAAGCTGTCAATAGCTGTATTTTGAACGTCCACCAATTGGATGGACTTCACGTTATCACAATCGAAGGTTTAGCCTGGGGAGATCGGCTGCATCCAGTTCAGCAGGCAATGCGAGATGGGTTTGGTTCACAATGTGGCTTTTGCACTCCTGGAATCGTGATGGCACTTGCCGCAAATGCTCTGGTAGATTCAGAATCCACGAGGAAAAAATTAACTGCGAAAGAAGCATTGATCGGTAATCTCTGTAGGTGCACGGGCTATGAAGCGATCATTGATTCTGCGGAAGCCTCTAAAAAAATTAATTCTTGGAAACTTGCTGACCAATATCCTCCTGGCGCAATCGTAAAACAACTCAAAGTAGAGACAAAGATTCCTTTTGCATTGCAAGAAGTTGATCCATCACTAGAGCAGGAAATACCAAGAAAGTGTTGGAGGCCAAGAACGCTAAAGGACGCCATAGAAATTAAACGCAAGCACCGAGAAGCCCGATGGCTGGCTGGGGGAACTGACCTATGTGTCCAGATCAATAAAGAGAGAATCGATCCCAAAGAATTGATTGCGACAAGCGAAATTTCTGAATTGTGTGGGATCCGAGAGGAAGGGAATGACCTGATTTTTGGTGGAAATGTCAGTTGGAGAGAATTGGAAGAGTGGGCTCAACTAAATTGGCCTATTGTGAAAGATATGTTGGATCTCTTCGCTTCCCCTCAAATCCGGAATCGTGGGACTATTGCAGGTAATCTAGCCAATGCCTCACCGGTAGCTGACAGCTTACCTTGGCTATACGTGAGTGAGGCGGAAATTGGAACGTGTGATGGTGAGAAATGGCGTTGGATTCCCATCGAAAAGTTTTATAAAGGCTACAAACTACTGGATCTTCGAAAATTTGAGTTGATTGGAGCGATTAGAATTCCAAAATCTCATCAGAGTTTGTCACAGCGCTTATTTAAGGTATCCAAGAGGAGAGATTTGGATATCTCCACATTCACAGCGGCCATTCAATGGCAAATAGTCGAGGGTCGATTCCAACAAATTAGATTGGCGTATGGGGGTGTGGGGCCAACCGTCATTCGTCTTCACAAAACGGAAAAAGTCCTCTTAAGTAAACCATGTACGAAGGACTTGATTGAACAAGCTGGTAAAATAGCTGCGGCTGAAATCAGTCCAATTTCAGATGTACGGTCATCAAATCACTACCGAAATCGATTGGCAGAGACGATCCTCAAAAAATTCTTTTATGAAGAAATTTCGGTGTTGGCATAAGGAAACACTTTAAGAATACATGAAAATGCATGGAAACGGGTAAAAGTCTTGCCCATGACTCTGCTGAAATACAAGTCACGGGGGCGGCACTCTACACAGATGACACCGTCACAAATGCTGGCGAGTTGGTAGTGGGCTTTGTTGGAAGTCCAGTTGCTCATGGGGTGCTAAAGCGAATAGATTTGAGCAGCCTTTATCGAATTCCTGGCTTTGTGGCGGCCTTCACTTGGCAAGATATACCGGGAGTGAACTTGTTCGGGCCTGTGATTGCTGATGAACCGTTCTTGGTGAAAGATGTCTGTGAGTATGTTGGACAGCCAATTGTGGTCTTAGCAGCTGAAAATGCTAGTGCGCTCAGGAAAGCACGCCCGCAGGTTCAGATAGAAGTTGAGGAAGAAACTCCATGGTTGACGATTTCGCAGGCGCTTAAACAAAACTCTTTTTTGGGTACTCCCCGAGAGATCAAGCGTGGGGATTTTGAAGGAGCTTGGCGGAAAGCTGACCATCAAATTGAGGGAGTCTTTTATAGTAACGGCCAGGAGCAATTCTATCTGGAGTCCCAAGCGGTCATAACACATCCTGGCGAAGGCAATGAGATCTTGATTCAGGCATCGACACAAAATCCAACAGAGCTTCAGGAAGTTGTGGCTCACATGTTGGGAATTGGTTTCAATGAAGTTGTCTGTAGCTGTCGTAGAATGGGAGGGGCCTTTGGAGGAAAAGAGACACAAGCGGCCCTGCCAGCATTGATGGCTGCTCTGGTAACGAAGAAAACTGGAAGATCAGCACGCATTGCTTACGACAAAGACACGGACATGCACGTCACTGGGAAACGACATCCGTTCCGAAGTGAATATCAGGCTGCAGTTGATAAGGAAGGCAATCTTTTGGGCCTGAAAGTAGAGTTGCATTCCAATGGAGGAGCTTACACGGATCTATCATTAGCCATTATGGAGAGAGCTCTGTTGCATGTTGACAACGCTTATTTCATAAAGAATATAACCCTTAGGGGGCAAGTCTGTAAAACTCACCTGCCACCAAATACAGCTTTTCGAGGATTTGGAGGTCCGCAAGGAATGGCTGTGATTGAAAACTTGATGGAAGATATCGCAGCAAAATTAAGACGCGATCCTTATGAGATTCGTAGTCAAAACTGCTATGGAAATTCTCCAAGAGATTCTACCCCCTACGGTCAGAGGGTCGAGAGTCGGTTGCCTCAAATTCTTAATCAAATCCATGAAAGCTCTGATTATAAGACAAGACTCGAAAAGATCGGGCAGTTTAACGAGACATCTCTGACGCATCTTCGGGGAATTTCGCTAACGCCCATGAAGTTTGGGATATCCTTTACAGCTACTTTTCTCAATCAGGCGAACGCACTCATCAATATCCTAAAGGATGGCAGTATACAGGTTTCAACTGGTGGAACCGAGATGGGACAGGGTCTAACGGTTAAAATCCGTCAGATCGTAGCAGAGGAATTGGGAGTGCCCTCAGAGCAAGTCAAGTACATGACGACCTCGACGGAGAAGAATCATAATACTTCTCCTACAGCTGCCTCTGCTGGTACAGATCTCAATGGAATGGCAGCAGCCAATGCTTGCCAAGCCATAAGAGCTCGACTTGCTGAGTTTGCCGCTGAACTTTTCGCAGATACCCAAGTTGGACTTTCTAAATCTCCAGAGGCTATTGAATTCTCCGAAGGCAAAGTTTGGGATCGAAGGTGCCCTGAGAAACAGGTAACTTTTGGTGAACTTGCACTGCAAGCCTACAGAAACCGCGTGAATCTCGGTGAGAGAGGATTTTACAGGACTCCGGGCGTTGGATTCAATCAATTCACAGGAAAAGGTAGCCCATTCCACTACTACACTACAGGGGCGTGCGTTGCTGAAGTAGAGATCGATCGCTTCACAGGCCAATGGAAGTTAGAAAGAGCCGATTTGTTGTTAGATATCGGTCATTCAATCAACCCAGGTATCGACAGAGGACAGATAGTAGGGGGGTTTGTGCAAGGTTTAGGTTGGGTGAGTATGGAAGAACTCCGCTACCAGGAAGATGGGAAATTGCTATCGTGCTCACCAACTTCATATAAAATTCCTAATTTTGGAGATCTCCCGAAAGATCTCAGGATCGAACTCTACGAGAATCCAGCACCGAATGGAAGCATTCGAAAAAGCAAAGCTGTTGGGGAGCCCCCCTTGATGCTTGCACTTGCCGCATTTGCAGCGGTCAAACAGGCACTTGGGCATATTTCGCCTGGCAAAATAGTTCCCTTGGCTATTCCAGCGACCTCCGAAGAGGTCCTGAGATGCATGACTTGGTTGGAAGATCCTGAGGCAGCATGGGGTCTAACTAATTCAGAAATTCCTTTGATTTCTAAGCCAGGGCAATCTCACACGAATATGGCTGAAAAAGTAGCCTAGCTAAACTTTCATTAATTGGGGAGAAACGTTTGTCTGAAAAAAAATCACTGACGAGAGAAGCACGAGATGTGGAAATGGTTCAAATCTACAAAAAATATGGCCAAACCACAGCTGTCAATGGAATTAGCCTAAAGATTCCAGCCGGAAGTTATTGTTGTTTGGTTGGACCAAGTGGGTGTGGAAAAACATCTACTCTGAGAATGATTGCTGGTCATGAAGATGTCAGTGAGGGTTCAATTCTATTGGGCAACAAGGAGATCAACGAAGTACCTCCGGCTAAGAGAGAGACTGCGATGATGTTCCAAAATTATGCGCTCTTCCCTCACCTAAATTGCCGAGATAATGTCGCATTTAGTTTGAAAATGCGCGGAGCCGAAAAATTTGAGCGGCAAAAAGTTGCTGATGAATATCTGGAATTGGTCCACATGTCTTCTTTTGCAGAGAGAATCCCAGCCCAACTCTCTGGAGGACAACAGCAGCGTATTGCTTTGGCTAGGGCCTTGGTGACGCACCCCTCTGTGCTTTTGTTAGATGAGCCTCTTTCTGCATTGGATCCTTTTTTAAGAGTGAAGATGCGAGCAGAACTAAAGCGCTTACAGGTGGAATTAGGGATTTCCTTTATTCACGTGACTCATAGCCAGGTTGAGGCACTTGCTCTCGCTGATCAGGTCGTTGTGATGAATCAAGGGAACATAGAGCAAGCTGGAACACCTAGAGAGGTTTTCAATCAGCCAAAGAGTGAATTTGTCGCTAAATTTGTGGGAGGACACAATTTAATTAAAGCAAAATTTGAAAAAAAATATTCAGAATCAGAAGCTCTCTTGAGCAGCCAAGAGGGCTTTAGCTATCTGGTTCCTTGGACTGCACCGGACCCCCCGTCAGGTCCAGTAACATTTTCTCTTCGTCAGGACTGTATCCAGCTGGATCAGCCATCGAAGCAAACCCCGCCTCCAAATGAGGTGCGTGGTACTGTTACGGCAGTTGAGTACATGGGAACCAGCTTAAGTGTGACACTCCAACTCGACGGGGAGCAGGAACTGGAAATCACACTACCTGAACAACTGCTTGGGCAGTTGGATGTTTCCTACGGTAAACAGCTTGCCGCAAGCTGGAAACCGCAGGATTTGTGTCTGCTTAATTAAACTATCCCTTTCCTCTGGAGAGATACTATGAAGAATCCCACCACCCCTACCTCTCTTTCACGACGTGATCTTCTCAAACGTGGAAGTGCGGTCGCACTAGGTGCTGCCGTTGGATCTCAGGCAATTACGGGTTTCCCGACTATCTGGGCTCAGAACATCAAGAATGTAACCCTACGTCAATTTGGAACTGGAGTTTCCAATATTAATGCAGTTGCTAAGAAGGCAAAAGAAGATCTTGGTATCAATTTGGAGCTTACCGCACTTGATACTGATGCTACTGCTCAACGTGTAGTTACCCAACCAAAGAGCTTTGATATAGCTGATATTGAGTACTTTACATTAAAGAAAGTGTGGCCCAGTGGGAATATGCAGCCAATGGATATTAGCAAGCTGAAGTATTTCGACAAAATTGCTGGAACTTTCAAGGATGGTAAATTGACACCATCGTCTACAATTGCTCAAGGGACAGCCCCTCACACCGTTAGTTTCACTGATGGTCCAAATTCAAAGAGTTTTTCAAAGTCAATGACCAACTGGTACACAATGGTTCCGACCATCTATAATGCAGATACCTTGGGCATTCGCCCGGATCTCATTGGTCGTCCCATTAACAGTTGGACTGAGTTGCTAAACCCAGAGTTCAAAGGTAAGGCCTCAATTCTTAACATTTCTTCAATTGGAATCATGGATGCTGCCATGGTTTGTGAAGCAATGGGCGAGGTTCAGTACGGTGACAAAGGGAATATGACAAGGGAAGAGATCGACAAGACCATGGCGATCTTTACCGAGGCTAAGAAAGCTGGACAATTTAGGGCGTTTTGGAAGACCTTTGACGAGTCAGTCAACCTGATGGCCTCTGGCGAAGTTGTCATTCAATCCATGTGGTCACCTGCGATCACCAAAGTCCGCTCAATGGGACTTCCATGCATCTACCAACCATTGAAAGAAGGCTATCGCTCTTGGGGAGGTGGTCTTGGTTTGGCAAGAAATCTCTCTGGCTTGGAGTTAGACGCGGCTTATGAATACATCAATTGGTATCTCTCTGGTTGGGTTGGTGGTTTGCTAATGCGCCAAGGATACTACTCAGCTGCACCTGAGACATCAAAGCTACATATGTCAGATGACGAATGGGGTTTTTGGTACGAAGGTAAGGCTGCTAAAAACGACATAATTGATCCGTTTGGAAACAAAATGGAACCGGCTGGTGCTGTTAGAGACGGTGGCTCGTTCCTTGAGCGAATGGGTAACGTCAAATGTTGGAACTCGGTGATGGATGAGAACCGTTATATGGTGCGCAAGTGGAATGAGTTCATCGCTGCTTAATCAATAAAAAAGGGGGCCTCGGCCCCATATGTTTTGGATATCGTGGATCACAAATCTCCTCTCTCAACTCTGCTTCAGATTTCACCGATAAGCTTAATACTGGGATTTTTTCTGGTCTTGCCGATAGGGACAATCCTGATTGTAAGTTTTTGGGACTACAACGATTTCTCTTTTTTTCCTGATTTTGTTTGGACGAACTACTCAGATGCCCTTGGGTCGAATGTTACCTACAAAACCTACCTAAATACCTTTTGGTATGCCGGCCTGACCTGGCTCTTCACATTCCTCATTGGTTTCACAGTAGCTTATTTTCTTGCTTTCCATATCCATACTACACGCTGGCAAATTGTTTTATTCCTAATTTGCACGATCCCATTTTGGACTTCAAACATCATTCGCATGATTTCCTGGATTCCTTTTTTGGGGCGTAATGGGGTTTTCAATACAATGCTTCAATCCATTGGTTTGATTGATGAGCCTTTGGAATTCCTGCTTTTTTCTGACTTTTCCATCGTTTTGGCGTTTGTTCATCTTTACGCCTTATTTATGGTGGTGCCAATCTTCAACAGTATGATGCGCATCGATCGTTCCTTGATCGAAGCTGCCATCGATGGTGGTGCGCATGGCTGGCAGATGCTCACCAATGTTGTAATTCCCCTTTGTAAACCAGGTATTGCTATCGGTTCTATCTTTGTAGTCACCTTGGTCATGGGGGACTACATTACAGTTCGATTAATGGGGGGAGGACAACGAGCTTCTGTTGGGGTGATGATGTGGAATGAGATATCACTTCTATTGTACCCTGCTGCAGCGGCTCATGCCGTTGTTTTATTGGCAGTCGTTCTAATTATGGTTAGCCTGATTGTGCGGGTTGTTGATTTGAAGAAGGAACTTTGATGCATAAAAAACGTCCTGCAAGCTTCTACTGGCTGACCGCCTTCTTTGGATTATTTGTGCTATTCTTGTACGGACCAATCTCGGCAATTCTCATCTTATCTTTTCAGGGGCCTAATGGTGGGCTGACCTTTCCGATGAACGGATTTTCAATCCACTGGTTTTTTGCCTTATTCGGCGAGCAGTTAGTAGGTGACTTTGAGACCTCCTTCTTGAGATCACTTCAATTAGGCCTCATTGTCATGGCATTGACAGTGGTCATTTCACTGGTTACGGGTCTGGCCTTCCGCAAGAAATTCTTTGGCTCAAATCTGCTATTCTACACCACAGTCGCGAGCCTGATTGTACCCTCTATTCTGGTGAGCCTAGGAATTGGTCTAATCTTTAATATCATGGATTGGGAGGTGTCCTGGACTACCTCCGGTTTAGGTGCACATCTAACTTGGACACTCCCATTTGGTTTTTTGATCATGATCGCCGTCTTCAACAGATTCGATAAGTCATACGAGGAAGCAGCCAGGGATTTGGGAGCTTCCAACTGGCAGACAATCTGCCATGTTGTTTTACCGATCATTGGACCCAGTTTGATTGGGGTGGCCCTCTTCGGGTTTACTCTATCTTATGATGAATTTGCTCGAACTCTGATGACATCAGGAGTCAAGAACACCCTACCTCTAGAAATCTTTGGGATGACAACGAATGTGACCACCCCAACTCTCTACGCCCTTGGCACCTTGACGACTTTCTTTTCTCTTTTCATGATTCTCACTGCGATGGGAGTGTTGTTTTACCTAAGAAGACGTCAGGAAAGCCATGGTTCTGATGCAGGAAAAGGGGTCTGATGAAACTTTTGCTGGTCAATCCCAACACAACAGCATCCATGACAGAAAAAGCTGCGTCTGCAGCTCGTTCTGTGGCTAGCTCAGGGACAGAAATTCTAGCTACCAATCCTTCGGATGGACCAGTGAGCATCGAGGGCTACTACGACGAAGTTTTTAGTATTCCTGGGCTTTTGGAAGAAATTCGTAAGGGCGCTGCGGTTGGTTGTCAAGGGACGATCATCGCCTGCTTTGACGATACTGGTCTTGATGCAGCTCGTTGTCAGGTAGCTGGTCCAGTTGTGGGTATCTGCGAAGCCGCAGTCCATGTTGCATCGATGGTGTCAAACTCCTTTAGCATCGTCACCACACTCAATCGTTCTGTGCCAGCACTGGAAGGTCTTGTTTTGAAATATGGTATGGAACGACATTGCCGAAAAGTTAGAGCTTCAGAAGTTCCCGTTTTGGATTTGGAGGATGCTAATTCTGGAGGGAGAAAAAAAATCAGAGACGAAGTGGCCCTAGCTTTATTAGAAGATCGAAGTGAGGCAATTGTGCTTGGCTGCGCTGGGATGGTCGATTTAGCAAGAGACCTCTCTGAAGAATTTCAAGTTCCTGTGATTGATGGGGTCGCCTCTGCAGTAAAGTTGGTAGAAAGCCTCATTTCTCTTGGCCTGCAAACAAGTAAACGAAATGGTTATGCATTTCCTCGAGCGAAAACTTACCTGGGTCGATTCCAAAGTGATCAACCCAGTGGCTGAATATGTTAGCCTTTGCCTGAATTTGGGAATTTAATGGGATCAAATCAGTCATGTCCTAGGGATTTGTTGGGTTACGGACCTGAACCGCCAGATCCACAGTGGCCAAGTCAAGCAAAAGTAGCTGTTCAATTTGTGCTCAACTACGAAGAGGGTGGTGAAAATTGCGTGCTCTATGGTGATCCCCACTCTGAAAGCTACCTTTGGGAAATAGTTGGTGCGCACGGTTTGGCCGGTGTTCGAAACATGAATATTGAGTCGATCTATGAGTACGGTAGCCGCTCTGGAGTTTGGCGAATTCTAGGGCTGTTTCGTGAGCATGGATTGCCTCTAACAGTTTATGCTGTTGGAATGGCCCTTGAGAGAAATCCAACGGTTGCAGCAAGAATGCTCGCTGATGGTCATGAAATCGCCACTCATGGTTACCGATGGATTGATTACCAGTACATCGGTGAAGAAACTGAAAGAGCTCACCTACAAAAAGCCATTGAAATACAGCAACAAATCACGGGTATCCGACCGCTTGGTTGCTATATTGGGCGAATCAGTCCAAATACTCGTAGGATCGTTGCGGAGGAAGGTGGATTTCTTTACAACTCCGATGTTTACAATGATGATCTGCCCTACTGGGAATTACACGGTGAAAAACCTCTGCTGCTGATTCCCTATACCCTGGATGTGAATGATATGAAGTTTGGGACAGCCCAGGGTTTCAATACTGGAGAGGATTTTTTCAATTATGCAAGGGCGGCTTTCGATACGCTCTACAAAGAGGGTGAGACCGCTCCCAAGATGATGTCAGTGGGCCTACATTGCCGATTGATTGGACGCCCAGGCCGCCTCGAGGGATTACGCAGATTTATAGAGCATATCCGACAGCATGAACGAGTTTGGGTTACACGAAGGGTGGATATCGCTGAACATTGGCACAAAGTTCATCCAGCCGAGAAGTGGCTTGATTTAGGAAATGGTGAATGAACTTCTCAGACTTCCAGATTTTACCCAAAGAGCAGGCTGAGGAAGCACTTTTGCGTTGTTGTGGCTCACAGAGTTGGGCAAATAAAATGGTCCAATCAAGACCATTTGGATCACTGGAAGCGATGCAGAACAAGGCCGGCCAGATTTGGGAGGATTTGCAAGTCCCAGATTGGTTAGAAGCTTTTGAGCATCACCCAAGAATTGGAGATCGGCAGGCGGTGGCTGCTCGTTTTGCCAGCACCAGAGATTGGTCTGCTAACGAACAGGCCGGGGCAGAAGAGGCTGAGAAAGATATTCTTGATAGACTTGCATCGGGCAATGAAAAATATTCTCAGCGCTTTGGATACGTCTTCTTGGTATGTGCAACAGGTAAGTCAGCACTTGAAATGCTGAATTTACTGGAATCACGAATCAACAACTCTCCCGAAGAAGAACTTCAAATAGCTCAACAAGAGCAACAAAAAATCATGTTGCTACGCCTTGATAAGATGTTCCAATAATCAAAAATGAGTCAAATCACTACTCACGTACTTGACACCGCCAAAGGTGTTCCAGCTGAGAACGTTCCAATCCATTTGGAATCTTGGATCAACTCAGAATGGCAACTGCTCGGACGTGGATCGACTAATGCCGATGGAAGGTTAACAAACCTACTAGAACCAGGCTCACTGGCCAAAGGTAATTATCGAATAAGTTTTGACGTGGAGAAATATTTCAGTTCACAAAATATCCAAAGCTTCTTCTATCCTGTGGTTAGGATTGAGTTCGAAATTCTGAAACCAGAGCAGCACTATCATGTTCCACTATTGTTAAGCCCCTTCGGTTATTCGACCTATAGAGGCAGTTAAGAGAAACTAGCGTCATTTTTTAGGAATACATGACGGAAACAGTAATTCGAAATACTATGCAAATTCCGGATTTTGTTGGGTCAAATACGAATCTCTGTTCACCAAGACTTGGAACGGTTGCCTTGCGTTGCAGCGATGACAGCTTTGCGTCTCGGGAACGGATGTTGGCGGAGACAGATCCTGTTTTCAAACCGGATGTTTACGATAATTTCGGAAAATGGATGGACGGTTGGGAAAGTAAACGTCGGCGGTACGGTGGGCATGACTGGTGTGTGATTCGTTTGGGAGTCCCAGGAGATCTGGTCGGCCTCGAGTTGGACACAACCCACTTTACGGGTAATTATCCTCCAGCAGCTTCAGTTTGGGCTTCTAAAGAAGAAGATGATCCTGGAGATGCGTCAGAAAGCTGGGAGGAAATTCTGGAGTCTGTCAGCCTGGGTCCCTCGAAACGACATTTTTTCAATTGCCAAAAGCCGGGACCCTGGCGTTGGTTGAGACTGAACATCTTTCCTGATGGTGGAATTGCTCGCTTTAGAGCGTATGGAAACGTGCTGCCTGATTGGACTAGTTTTGGGTCAGAGATTGAGCTCTCTGGTCTCAATAACGGCGGAAGAATCGTAGCATACAATGACGCTCATTATGGGAATGTGCAGGCTGTCTTGGATTCTGGCAGAGGCATCAACATGGGAGATGGCTGGGAAACTCGGCGGCGTCGTGAACCAGGATTTGATTGGTTATTGATTGCTTTGGGTGCCCCTGGAGAGGCAAATAAAATCGAAGTGGACACGTCTTTTTATAAAGGAAATTCACCTGCAAAATGTTCGGTCCAGGGGCAAAACGTTGAATGGGGTACTGATCAATCTTTGATAACCCAATCGATGTTTTGGCCGGAATTGCTGACTCCCAAGGATCTAACCCCGGATACAATCCATCATTTTGAATTGAAGGATCTCGAAAAAATAGGGCCTATCAGCCACGTCAAACTAAACATTTTTCCGGATGGTGGTATTTCTCGATTCCGGGTTTTTGGGAGTAGACTGTGATTGAGGTTAAACCAGAACCATTGACGGAAGAAAGCTTTGCTCCATTCGGTCAGGTGATCGAACCGAACAATTCAAAATCCTTCATGATCAATGAAGGGACTACGGAAAGGCATCATGCTCTGTCCAAGGTAGAGCTAGATGAAGGCGCGGCAATCTTGTCAATTTTTAGAGGACGTTCTCGGCCCCGTCCGTTGGAACTGAAGCTAGTTGAAAGACACCCATTGGGATCCCAGGCCTTTGTCCCATTGCAAGCGGAACCTTGGCTCGTCGTGGTCGCAACTGAACCGAAGCCCGAAGCAGTGAGATGTTTTTTAGCTCAAGGGAATCAAGGGGTTCAATACTCAAAAGGTGTTTGGCACCATCCCTTACTTCCATTGGTCTCCAAGCAAGATTTCTTGATAGTTGATCGCGAAGGCCCAGGAAAAAATTTAGAGGAAGTGCACTGGGATGAAGAGGTACGCATCCTGATTTCAAACATTTGAAGTAGCATCCCTTTATGAATCCACTTCCTAACCAAGTTGAGTTGTATCTGCCTGAATGGATTCCAGATTTTTTGAAGGATCAACCGGATTTTTTCCAGAGTTCTGAAGGACGAATGCAATTGGTGCTCAGTCTGACCGATCGACAAATCGAGGAAAGGACTGGGGGACCATTTGGGGCTGCTGTTTTTGAACTAGAATCAGGGAGGTTGATTTCTGTTGGAGTAAATCGAGTCGTGGTTACAGGCTGTTCGACAGCGCACGCTGAGGTGATGGCTCTGAGCCTTGCACAGAAAGCAGTTGGCACCCATGATTTGGGGGCTGAAAAGCTACCCGAATTTCAAATTGTGGTCAATGCTCAGATGTGTGCAATGTGCTTGGGCGCTGTGATTTGGTCAGGAGTGAAAGAAGTTTGTTATGCAGCTACAAGTCAGGAGGTTGAACAAATAACTGGCTTTGATGAGGGTCCCTTGCCTAGCAACATTGAAGGGGTACTAAGGCAACGAGGTATTCGTTTGAAAGAGGGAATTATGGTGGAGGAGAGTAAACGCCTGCTTGAAAAATATGTGACCACGGGTGGATTAGTTTACAACGCAACCAGAACTCACAAGTGATCCCTGTTCTGGAACTTCAGAAAATCCATAAAGAATTTCCAGGAATTGTTGCAAACGATCAGATCGACCTTACTTTAAATCGTGGTGAAATACACACGATTCTCGGTGAAAATGGTGCTGGAAAATCAACGCTGATGAATATTATCAGCGGTCTTTACATTCCGGATTCCGGTTCCATGCTCCTTGAGGGGAAACCTCTCCACTTTAAAAATCCAGCCCAAGCCATCGCAAAGGGTGTGGGGATGGTACATCAGCATTTTATGCTGATTCCAAATCACAGTGTCTCTGAAAATATTATTCTAGGGACTCCTCAAGCGTTTCGCTTACAGAAATCAAAAGTTAGACAACAGATTGAGGAATTGGGAAGACGTTATGGTCTGGAATTGAACCCAGATCTGCGCGTTCAAGACCTTTCAGTGGGGGAACAACAAAAAGTTGAAATCCTCAAGGTCCTGTTTAGGGGAGCCAAGATTTTGATCCTCGATGAACCCACTGCTGTATTGACTCCCCAAGAATCTGAGGCGCTTTACAAAATCCTTCACCAAATGAAAAAGGATGGACACTCCATTCTTTTTATCTCACACAAGATGAGAGAGGTCATCGAACTCTCCGATCGGATCACGGTTCTGCGCCACGGGAAGGTTAAGGCTACTCGAAATAGAGGCGAGACCAGTCCTTCAGAATTAGCCCGTTTGATGATGGGAGAAAGCACAATTCAAACGGGTGAGATCCAAATAAAAACTTCAAAAGCCTCATCAGATCAATCTCAAAATAAAACTATCGTCAGGTTGAAAAACGCTGGATTGCGTCATGAACTTGGTCATTGTTTGCTGCAAAATATCAATTTGGAAGTTCGTGCTGGACAAATTGTAGGCTTGGCTGGAGTCGCTGGAAGTGGACAGGCACCTCTCGCAGAAGTTCTGGTTGGCCTGAGAGGTTTGGATACTGGGAAATACCAGTTTGCTGGCGAGGAGCAAAAAGGCGCATCGATTTCAGAACTGATTCATAAAGGTGTGGGCTATATCCCAGAGGACCGAAAACGTTATGGTATTGCTCCTCATCTTGAAGTCGCAGAAAATTTTCTTTTGAGGAATTTGCACAACAACCAATTTCAAAGCAGAGGATGGTTACAGCGAGACAAGGTCACTGCTTTTGGCCGAGATCGTATGAGAGCTTTTGATGTCAGAGCAGCTTCTGAAAAAACTCCCATTGGCCAGCTATCTGGTGGAAATATGCAAAAAGTCATTTTGGCCCGAGAAACTTCCAGGCCTTTGAAATTTTTGCTGGCCGCCCAGCCTGTGCGAGGACTCGATATTCATGCGACCGCTTTTCTGCAGAATCAATTGCTTCAAGCGCGTGCGGATGGATTAGCAATTTTGCTTATTTCAGAGGATCTTGAAGAATTACTGTTAATGAGTGATTACCTCTATGTGATTTGCCAAGGGAGTATTGTGGGTGAAATGCCAAAAGAAGAAGCTGAGATTGAGAAAATTGGTCTGCTTATGACAGGCGAAAGGGCCTAATCGATAGTGTTTGAACTTGAACGTAGGCTGGAGACGCCATTGAGCGTTCAAGTTGCAGTCACAGTTGGCTCAATTGTGCTTGCCTTGATATTGGGTAGCGTTTTACTTGCGCTGGTGGGGGTAAACCCCATGGAGGCCTATCCAAGTGTGGGTGCCCTAATGTTCTTTGATCAATGGGGTTGGCAGGATCTGTTTCTCAAAATGACCCCTCTACTCCTGACAGGATTGGGGGTCGCCATTGCGGCTCAACTGAATCTTTGGAACATCGGAGCGGAGGGACAGCTTTACCTGGGAGCCATCGCTACCACTTGGCTAGCACTGGAGTTCAGCGAATCACTCGATGCCCATTTCATGTTGCCGATTCTCCTGATTGGGACATTCGTTGCTGGGGGCATGTGGGCTGCCATTCCAGCAGGGTTGCGGTCATGGTTTGGGGTGAATGAAATCATCACAACTCTGTTATTAAATTATGTGGCTATCAGCCTTGCTGATTATCTTTTATTCGGAGCATGGCGAGATCCCAGTACCTTGAATTTCCCAATGACTCGGTCTTTTGGGGAGTCTTCCTACTTACCAATGATTGGCTCCACAACGGTTCATTGGGGTTTGCCCCTTGGGATTCTTCTCGCAGTTTTGACATGGATCTTACTAAAGTCGACCACAATTGGTTTCCAAATCAGGGTGGCTGGAGACAATCTTTCGGCAGCAGATTATTCTGGTTTTAATACAAAGAATCTTCTGTTCATCGTCCTTGTTTTAAGTGGTGCCGTTGCAGCTCTTGCGGGAATGACTGAGGTAGCAGGAATTCACCATAGGTTGCAGCAGAATTTCTCTATCAACTATGGCTACACAGGCATAATTGTCTCCCGTCTGGCGAGAAATCATCCAATCGGAGTCATTGGAACTGCATTCCTGCTGGCAGTAATCTTTGTTGGAGGAGAGTTACTTCAAGTTGAATATCAACTCCCGATTGCGGTGGTCTATCTTTTTGAGGGGTTATTACTCTTCACTGTGATTGGTTCAGAACTTTTTTTGAGTTATCGACTTCGTAGAAGAGTTGCCGTGTGACAACTCCAGAGATATTGACCATTATTCTGGCCACAGCAGTTACCATGGGAACCCCTTTGTTATTTGCAACATTGGGTGGTGTACTTAGTGAGAGAGCAGGAGTAATCCACCTTGGCATGGAAGGCATAATGCTTGTCAGTGCCTTGGTTACTTTTGTAGTGGATCTACAGACAGGTTCAAAAGTCTTAGCCTTGGTAGGAGCGATGATGGCCGCTGGTGCACTATCGGGTCTTCATGGTTTTGTCTGCATCAGCCTTCGAGGGAATCAAATAGCTTCCGGATTGGCTTTAGCCCTTTTTGGAACGGGCCTAAGTGGACTTTTTGGAGATGCTCTGATTGGAAGTACAGTCACTTCATTAGATAGAATTCCGATTCCAGGATTGGAATTGATACCAATATTGGGAAGTGCCTTCTTTAATCAGGATTGGATGGTTTACCTGTCTTATGTTTTGGTAGCTGGATTGTGGTTTGTGCTTTTTCACACTAACTGGGGACTGCAGATTCGCTCTGTTGGGGAGGCTCCTATCGTCTGTGATGCACTCGGTTTGTCAGTAGCAAAGATCCGCTACATATGTGTGATTTTTGGCGGGATGCTGATTGGTCTTGGTGGGGCTTATTTTCCGATGGTGCTTACTTCGTTTTGGGTAGATGATCTTACGGCTGGTCGTGGTTGGATAGCAGTGGCACTAGTCATCTTTGCATTCTGGCATCCAGGTAAGGCCTTCTGGGGAGCTTACCTTTTTGGGGCTGCAATCGCTTTCCAACTTCAGGCCCAAGTCATGGGTTTGAAGATTCCATCTTATATCTTGGAAATGTTCCCTTATTTGTTGACCATCGTTGTGTTGACGGTGGTCACTGTGCGCAATCGCCGGGCGGGGCAGACTTTTATGCCAGCAGCACTGGGATTGCCCTTCTTTCGTGGCGACAAGCACTAGCTTTCGTCATCCAACATCGTGCAATGGAGAAGTGCCTCATGATCAAGTATTTACTGACCATATTGGTTGCCCTCATGCTATGGGTTCCGAATTTTGTCTCTGCGGCTGATCCCAAAGTGGCTTTCATCTATGTTGGACCTGTAGGAGATGGAGGCTGGACTTACGCACACGATTTGGGTCGTCGGCATCTGGAGAAAATGGGCGTGGAAACCACCTACGTCGAAAGCGTCCCAGAGACAGATTCTGAACGAGTATTAAGAAACCTAGCTCGTCGAGGATACGATATTATCTTCACCACGAGTTTTGGATATATGGATCCTACCTTAAATGTTGCCAAGCAATTTCCCGACACGATCTTCATGCACGCCAGTGGTTTTAGGACCCATGATAATATGGGTAACTACTTTGCTCGCATGTACCAAGCTCGATACCTAGTGGGAATGGTTGCAGGAATGATGACCAAGAGTGATAAGATTGGGATCATCGGTTCTCATCCCATTCCAGAAATCATTCGCCATATCAATGCATTCACCCTGGGGGTTCGATCAGTAAATCCAAAAGCTACTACTCAGGTTGTCTGGGTGAACTCCTGGTTTGACCCCGCCAAAGAAGGTGCCGCTGCAAATAGCTTGATGGACAACGGAGCTGACATCGTCACCATCACTACAGATTCAGCTGCAGCGACACAAACAGCTGCAAAGAGAGGGCTTTATTCGATTGGTAATGATTCAGACATGACTCTTTACGGCCCAGAAGCTCACTTAACAGCTAATATCTTCAATTGGGGAATTTATTACGAGCACATTTATGACCAAGTGAAAAATGGGACTTGGAAGCCTTCCAGTGATTGGTGGGGAATTGAGACAGGAGCGGTCGACTTGGCTCCATTTGGTAAAATGGTCCCAAAGAACGTTCAAAATATGGTTATGGCTAAGAAAGCTGAGATTGCCAGTGGTGAGTTTGTTGTCTTCAAAGGCCCTATCAAAGGACAGGATGGCTCCACAGCAATTGCGGCAGGTGCAGTTCCATCAGATCAAGATCTACTCAGCATGATGTATTATGTTGAGGGTGTGGTGGGAGATATCCCTCAATAATTAGACAATCAAATTCTGTTCTTGAGGAAAAAACGAATCGCCTGTGCAACAGGCTTTGGATTGTCTAGGTGAAGATGATGTCCTCCAGGGAGGAGGACATCCTGCAAATCAGGCACGTACTCGCATCGCGCCCGCATTCTCTGCTGCCAGTCTGGGTTCTCCTGGAAGTAAAAATCCCCACGAATCAGTAGGGTGGGGCAGCGAATTTGCTTCAAAAATTCAAGAATCTGCTCCTCTGAAAAATAAGTTCTAGAACCTACACGAAGTCTAGAATCTGACGCCCAAGTCACCCCATTTTCTAGCATCCTGACACCCCGTTGGACCAGAGTTCTCACAGAGTCTAACTTCATCCCCCCAACCTTGTAGCGTGCTTGAACTGCAGCCTCCAGATCTGGATACAAGGGCATGCTTTTCCGTTCTATATTCTTCATACCTTCTACTGAGAGTCTGAGCGCCCTAGGGCCAAAGCTTTCTCGCCTTGAGAAAGGTCCCAATCCCTCAATTAAGATCATATTTTGAACTCTTTCTGGAATCACTCCAGCCATCAAAGCTCCCACAGCAGCACCCATGCTATGCCCAATTAAATTGAACTTCTCCCAACCGAGTTGATCTGCAACACCGAACATCAAATCAACCGAATCTACAAAATGATATGCTATGCCAGGAGGTAGGTGATCTGAAAAACCATGTCCGTGTAAATCCAATGATACCAAACGCAGTTCCGGTAGCAGAGGGGCAATGTGATCATAGGTTGCAGCATTGTCCAGCCATCCATGCATTCCAAGGAATGGGATGCCATTCTCTGGACCCCAGCAGCGAGCTGCAAATCGTAAGTGCGGAAGCCGAATATCAATTTCGCGAAATGGGGTCTTACTCGTGACCAAAGGTCTTAGCTCAGATTTCAGAAAGGAAGTATTTTAGCGTCTTCATCAGCGCTTCAGGTTGGTCAACATGAAGCCAATGACCACAATTTTTTAGCCGCACAAATCGATGTTTTGGAAACCAACTCTGTAAAATAGATTGATGTTCGGTTTGGATATAATTTGAATTGCTTCCAGCAATAAATAAACAATTCTCCTCAAAAGGTAGCATCTTCGGATCAATCGGGAAATCGATTAAATCACTCAAGTGTTCTTCGAGTGCCTTCAAATTGATCTTCCAACTCGATTGATTAGATCGGATTTCAAGATTAGTCAGTAAAAATGCCCTAATTGTCCTCTCTGGAATAGAATTGTGCAGTAAATTATCAATTTCAGTCCGAGTCAATCCCTGCTTCAGTGGAATATTATTCAACGCTCGAATGTAGCTTCGGTGGTCACTCCCATGAGTATAGACGACAGGTGAGATATCTCCGACAATAAGTTTTTGAACTTTTTGTGGATGTCGAAGTGCCAACTGCATTGCGGTCTTTCCTCCCATAGAGTGTCCAAGAATAGAAACACTACCTGCAGTTTTTTTTTCCAGAAAAACTAGGACATCTTCCAGCATCACAACATAATCCATCTCTAAGGAATGGGGAGATTTTCCATGATTCCTTAAATCTACAAGAGAAATTCGGAAATCTTTTGAAAGCTTTTTAGCAAAGCTCCTCCAATTGTTACCTGATCCGAATAGACCATGAAGTATTACCAGATCTGGTCCTTCTCCAAATTGTTCGTGATGAAGTTCTAGCGCAGCCACTGCTTAAGCCAATGATTCAATCAAGTTAAGTACTAGTTCTCTGTTTGGTCGCCTAATAAGAAAGAATTTAACACGGGACTTGTCTCCACTAATCAGTTCGATACTAGATTTTGGCAACTCGAAAAATTCAGCTAAGAATTTTTGGCAGGCTTTGTTTGCTGCATTGTTTTGCGGTGGGGCACTTACTTTTACTTGATTCGATCTCCATGAGTTCCTGCCCATTCTGTTACTTTAAAAGTCGGTTGCACCCAGACAAAAATATGAAAGTCAACCTTATCAAATTAATACCGAGTCAACTCAGTAATTTTTTTTGAGATCCATTCCTTTGTACAGGCTAGCTACTTCTTCAGCATAGCCGTTGAAAGATTGGGTAGGGATTTTTTGAAAAAACCAACTCCCAATTCGTCGCTCCTTGGCTTGGGACCAGCGAGGATGATCAACCTCAGGATTTACATTCGCATAAAAACCATACTCTTGTGGGGCTAATTCGTTCCATAAACTCCTAGGCTGCTGATCCGCGAATTCAATTTTTTGAATTGATTTGATGCTCTTAAATCCATACTTCCATGGGACCATCAGCCGAACTGGTGCTCCATTTTGATTAGGAAGTGGTTTACCAAAAACACCAGTTACCATCAGGGTTAGTTCGTGCAAAGCCTCATCCATCCTAAGGCCTTCTTTGTATGGCCAAGGGTAGGAGCGATTTTTCATACCTGGAGCTTCTTCGGGATCATCAAATGATATGAACTTGACGAACTTTGCAGAGGACAGCGGTTGTACTTTTTCAATTAGCTTTTTCAAGGGAAATCCATCCCATGGGACAACCATAGACCATGCTTCTACACAACGAAATCGATAAACTCGCTGTTCAATTCCAAACTCACTGATCAGTTCATTGACGTCAAGTGTCAATGGTTTCTGTACCATCCCTGAAATTTCGATGCTCCACGGTTCGGTCTTCCAGTGTTTGGCTTTGTCCTTTACATCTTCCTTATCAAAGCTGAACTCGTAAAAATTGTTATATCCAGTCACATACTTCTCTTCGGTGATTTTTTCAGCTTCGATGAGATTGTACTTTGGATTTCTCTGTGTTGGAAAACCTGCTGTTGCAGCAGACAGCGGGGATTGATTAAGAAGCAAGGATGTGCTGAGCAATCCTGCACCTTTCAGGAAAGTTCTCCTATTCCAGAAATCAGCTTCATCAGTGGCTAATGATTCAGGAATCTCCCAGGATTTTCTTGGGCGTATATGTGTCATTTTGTGATCTAATTGGAGTGAGTTGAATTAGATGTATACCGGTAAAATAGAGCTAATCTACAACAAATTATGGCATAGAGCAGGCATCAAATCAGTCAAAAATTTTTCCGAAAATGGTTTCTTGGTCAATAGTTCGAATCTTTGAGACGATTCAACAGTAACGGGAGCATAAGCTGAGATAGAAAATATACGTAAAATCAATCAGTTGATTTCTGAAACAAAGCTCAAACACAGGGATGTTGTTGACTTCTCAGAAAGAGTAATGACTGGGAAAAAGACACCTCGTCCCATAGAATTTGAGGGTTGGTTGGGGACATTTTGCAAAGAGATAGCTCTTTAATATTGCGTTAAATTTACAAAAACCCTTCCTAATTCGTAGAAAACTTCAAATTTCCCTATTCGAATTAAATGAATCATCGGAAGATTCTCAAAATTTGGTGGTTAGTACTATTCTGTGGAATATGCCTCAGTTGGATTACGGAGTCATTGTTTGCTCAAGAACCTGCTGAGACTAGGAAATGGATCGGAGGGGGAGACGCATTTGGTACCTATGGCCAAAGCGATGTTGACAAATCAGAAGATTTAAAGGGCATTACCCTAGAAATCATGCTTTCGCACAGAATTTTTGATGATTCAATGGCACTTGGCATAGCATTTATGGATACCAGATTCGAGCATGGATTTGAAGACAGTTATGGAAATTATCATCAAATCAATGCAAGGGTCTTTCACGGTTATTACTCTTTTGGATTTGGAAAATCCTTTGAGTTACACAACAAGTTTCAGGTTGGTGCTACAGCAGACTTAGTCGGAGGACTTGGTCTGGCAATATTCAACAAATATTATAAGACGGCATCAGGCCAGGAAATCAACTTTGATCCAAAATTTGGCGGTGATTTTCTTGTTGGATATCAGTTGGCAATTTTTATGGATTTCAATAATTACTGGTCAGTAGGTATGAAATCTTCAGTTTACCGTAATAGATTATATGTTGAATTTGGGGGTGTGGATGCACATGTCAATCACATTCACTCAAACATGCTATTCATTGGAATCAAAAAAGGTTATACGGACTGTGTTCCGACAGCATATGTCCAGTGTTGATTCTATTTTAGGATTTGCAGCTAAACTGAAGAGACAGAGTTCTGAAAATTATAATTAATGTGTGTCAATTTTATTAAAAACAATACATTTTTTTCTATGATCTCAAATGTCAATTAATCAATTTATTTTTTCTGCGATCGTCCTAATTCTCAGTCTGATGCTTGTTACCTCAGCAGTTGCCCAAGAGCCAGCGGAGACGCGCCGCTGGATCGGTTTTGGGAACTCCTACGGTGATTATGGTGAAAATGACTTAGATAAAACATATTCTGTCAAAGGATTAGCAAACGAGATCATGATGGCTCATAAGATGTTTGATGATGGAACGGCCTTCGGTCAAGCCCTCATGGATACACGCTTTGAGAAAAGTTTTGAGGATACTGACGGCAATTATCATCATGTGAATACTCGGGTTTTTCACAGCTATTTTTCGTTTGGTTATGGTAGAGCCTATGAGATGAACAACAAATTACATCTCGGAGGCGCAGTGGATTTGATTGGTGGCTTTGGGGTTATCGTTTTTAAGAAAGATTATACTCTTGCATCAGGACAAAACCTGAAATTTAGTGAAAAGTTTGGTTTTGATTTATTGACTGGTTACCAGATGACAGTTTTTATGGATTTGAACAACTATTGGGTAATCGGTTGGAAGACAGCATATTATCAGAATCGACTCTATTTAGAGTTTGGAGGTACAGTTGGTAATCTGAATCATATGCATTCCAATATGATGTTTATCGGAACAAAATTGGGCTTCACTGACTGTGTTCCAACAGCTTATGTTCAGTGTTGAAAAAATAGATAATTAAATTTTTCCTTCCTCACACTTCCTCATAATCCTTAATTTTTTTCAGATCCTACTTTTATAGCCTTCCCAATTAAATGAGACTTTCCTAAAGGTGCCTTCCTTTATCTCTCTAGGTTGAACGAAATTGATCTCACACATACTCACTCGCTTGTCGATTATTTGACTTTTTCCAAAATGTTTTCAGATGCTTATAAATTAGAGGTGGTATGGATAAAGTTGTTCTGACCGGAGCGTTAAATCATGAAACCAACACATTTAGTAAGAATCCAACAGGGATTGCAGAGTTTGAAGCGTACTATGCGATCTTTGGTGCGCAGATCTTCACCAAATTTAGAAACGTAAACCACGAACAAGCGGGTTTTATCGACTGTGCAGGCCAGTTTGGCTGGGAACTAGTCCCCACTGTTGTAGCAACTGCAAACCCCGGGGGAACGGTTACTAAGGATGCGTTTGAACGCTATGCGGGTGCAATCTTAAAGCAGGCAGGGTCAAGGAGATGGGATGGAATTGCCCTCTCACTACACGGAGCCATGGTTGCTGAGGGAATATTCGATGCTGAAGGGCATTTACTTGGGGAACTTCATGCGATTGTTGGATCTGAAGTGCCCATTGCCATAACGCTGGACCTACATGCTAACGTTACCGAGAAGATGTGTTGCCATGCGAACATTATTGTTTCCTACAAAACCTATCCACATGTGGATAGGTGTGATGCTGCTGTTCATGCTGGTCAAGCTCCGGAGTTCGCAATGAAAAACAAGGTCAAAATTAAGACGATCATCCGACAACCGCCGCAGATTGAAGGGCTTGATTGTGGTAGGACAGACGTTGAACCAATGACCGACTTGATTCCAAGACTCAAGGAAATGGAAGCTGAAGATGGTATTTTTGCAGTTAGTTTGAATGCTGGATTTGCTTTGGCTGACGTTCCTTTCGTAGGCCCATCGGTAACCGTTAGTTATGCAGAAAAGACTGAGCAGCGAGCTATAGAAATCGCAAATGAACTGGAAGAAGTGATTTGGCAATCACGAGATCGGGTCAACAATGATTACCTGACACCGGAACAAGCAGCCCAACTAGCTAAACATTTTACTGGAGAGAGCAAACCCTTGGTCATTGCTGATTACTCTGACAATCCTGGCGCAGGGAGTTATGGTGATGCTACTAAATTGTTGAAGGCTCTTCTGGAAGCTGGTGTTGAAGAGGCCTCTTTTGGTGCAGTGTGTGTTCCCCAGGCTGCCCAAATACTTAGCCATAGAAGACTTGGTGAAAAAATCACCATAGACTTGGGCGGAAAGAATGATCCCGATTTGGGAGGAGGCCCACTGAGGTTGACCGGGGAGATACTCAGGAATTACGGTGGAAATTACGTTTCAGAGGGGCCTATGTACGCTGGATTGACGAAAAGTTTCGGTCCCACAGCGGTTTTTCGGGTGGAGGGCGTTGATATTTTGGTTACAACTCACAACTTGCAGATTCTGGATCGAATGCAATTTGCTTCCTTTGGGATTCATCAAGAAAAGCTGAAAGTAGTTGCTCTGAAGTCCATGCAACACTTCCGGGCTGCCTATGAACCATTAGCAGCAAAAGTCATCGTTTGTGACTCAGGTGGGTTGGCACGCCCCAGGCGCTCTACCTTGCTTTTCCAGAACGTTCGTCGACCTATTTATCCATTAGATCTAATTGCACGATGAATCTAGGGTTAATTCCAGTGACTGACCATCTTACAAGCCAGATCAAAGGCTGCTTGAGTTGCCCCGAGATTTGCTTTTCCCTGACCTGCAATATCGAAGGCTGTACCATGAGCTGGAGTAGTTACAGGAAAAGGAATTCCACCCTGCACTGTTACGCCACGACTGAAGCCCAACAGCTTGAGAGCGATTTGCCCCTGGTCATGATACATTGTGACCACAGCATCTATTTTTTTGGCGATAGCCTTGAGGAATACTGTGTCAGAGGGCCAGGGACCATCCACAGGAAGTCCCTCTGATTGGAGAGATTGGACAGCTGGGAAAATAACATCTATTTCCTCACGCCCAAAGTTACCCCCGTCCCCTGCATGAGGGTTTAGAGCTGCAACAGAGATTTTTGGGGAACGAATTCCCGAATTACAAAGCACTCCGTGAATCAACCGGACAGCTTCACCTATACTTTGTTCATTGATTCGCTTAGCTACCTCTTTCAAGGCGATGTGGCTTGTGACTCGACTGGTCCACATTCCATCAAATGTATTCAACTCACTGATATAGTTGTTAACTTTCAGACGGGTGGCCATGTAATGAAGCTCATCGTCATGTCCCAATCCAGCAAAATGCATAGCTTGCTTGTTAAAAGGTGCAAATACCACCGCATCAACGATCCCGTCTTTTGCAAAATCTAAGGCGATATTCAGTGTGTTGAGGACTGAAGCCCCAGAATTTTGAGTGGCCTCTGAAATCCTGACCTCATCTCTTGAAATTGTCACGGTGGGATGGAATGCAAAACTACCTGAATCTGCTGACAACCATTCACTTTTTAAGAGATCTATTGGCTTAAAGGTATTTTCCATCCCTGCCTGGTGCTGACCCATCTCCAGCACATGCATATCTCCAATAACCAAGACGTCTGCTTCCTCAGATATTCCGGGTTCCGCTAGTAACTTCGCCACAAGTTCGGGTCCTATTCCACTGGGATCTCCAGGTATCAAAGCAATTCGTGGTTTCATAAGGGGTGTTCCTAATGTGGTTTGGAAAGATTTTCGTCTTGATCTTCAGAAATGTTATTAATCGTTGTATCCAAATGATTTCGTAAGGCGATCGATATCTGCCTGGTGTCCCGTTTTCTAAGAGAATCAGTGATTTGATGATGTTGATCCAGGGTCATTGTCCGTCTTGCTACCCTTCTAGAAGATACGAAACGAGCCCTCCATAGCCTTGCATTATATTGCCGATGGGTTTCAACCAGGGCTGGATTTCTACTTGAAGCGACCAATTTTCGATGAAATTCCATATCAATCCTGAAGAAATCCAGCGGTTCAATTCGATCAGATTTGTCTGACATTTCTTCTGCAAGGCTTGAAATGGAATTGATCTCGTCTTGATTGGCACGTTCACAAGCCAGTTCGCCTGCAAGAGACTCCAAAGCTCCAATCACTTTAATCAAATCAGCCAACTCCAAGAGCGATGGATTTGCAACGAAGGGTCGGCGAGTCGAACTGTACTCTACCAAGCCTTCATGCTCCAAAATCTTCAATGCCTCACGCAGCGGGGTTCTACTGATCCCAAGCACCGAGGCAAGATTTCGTTCTGGAATGGGGATACCTGCTTTAAGCTTTTCGAGCAGGATCAGCTCTCTAAGTGCTTCAGCTGCCTCCTCAGCGAGCGACTTCCTGGGTCTGAGCAAAGGCTGCCCAGAGTTCTTCAATTCATCGAGTGATTGCATCAACTCTTATAAGTTTTGAATTAAAATATCTAGAACCTAAGAATCAAAGGATGACACTTTAGATGTAAATATTTTCAGATACTTGATTATCAATCAAAAAGAGAACTGCATTTGATCTATGTAGACAGTCATGATTTCAAAGTCTTCAGTTGTTTCAGCAAAAAGGGTCCAGCAAGCGCCAAAACTGTCAAAACAAGGAAAAACAAAGAAAGTGGTCTTGTTGCGATCAACCACCATTGTTCGTCCAACATCACCATGCTTTGTCCTAGACGCTTCTCTAGCATCCCTCCCAGAATCAAACCTATTGCGAGAGATACCACTGAAAATCCATACCTTCGCATGAGATACCCGATCACGCCAAAAATTAGTGCAATCCAAACGTCAATCATAGATTGATCCAGTGCGTAAGCTCCTACAATGGAAAAAAGGAAAACCATGGGCCAAAGAATGGTCAATGGAATCAAAGTGGCGCGAGCAAAAATTCGTGCTCCGAACAATCCAACGAAGAAAAACAGGACATTGACCAGCAGCATCGACCAGAAAATAGCAAATACGAATGTCGATTGCTCGGTGAACATAGTTGGTCCTGGACGAAGCCCGTGGACCATCAATCCGGCGAGAATGACAGCTGCGGTGGGACTGCCAGGAATTCCAAGAGCTAAAGTGGGAACCATGGCGCCCCCTGTAGCGGAATTATTGGCCGCCTCGCTACCGGCTATCCCTTCAATGGAACCCTTCCCAAATTCCTCAGGGGTTTTCGACCAACGCTTAGCCTCGTTGTAACCGATCATCGAAGCGATGGTTGCTCCCTCTGCAGGTAAAATCCCAATGAAAGTGCCAATTCCTGACGATCGAAGAATTGCTTTCCAGGTTTTCTGATAATCCGCTTTGCTAGGCAATTGGATCGCTCGGAGAGTGATTCTCTCACGGACGATTCCAAGTTGGCCCGCTTGAGCCAAGAGTTCAGCTATTCCAAACACTCCAATCATGACCGGCACAAAGCCAATTCCCTCGGTTAATTCGTTCATTCCAAAGGTAAAACGTTCAACGGTTGTAAGCAGGTCAATGCCGACTGTTGCCAGCAAAACGCCAAAGGCTCCAGACATGATGCTTTTTATCGAGGATTCTTCACCAATAGAAGCTAGCATTGAGAGGCCGAAGACGGTCAGAGCAAAATATTCAGGAGGTGCAAATTTATAGGCCGCACCCGCTAGCAATGGAGCTGCTGCCATCAGACAAAGTACGCTGATGATCCCACCAATTGTTGAAGAAACAGCCGCCATGCCGAGAGCACGACCTGCTTCACCGCGCTGCGCAAGGGGATAGCCATCAAGGCACGTGGTAGCACTCGCAGATGTGCCCGGGGTATTTATCAAAATTGCGGTCACGGCTCCTGCAAAGGTCGCTGCACAGTAGATCGTTGTCAGAACCGCAATGGCTGCAATCGGTTCCATTGTGATGGTGAAGGGCAGCAATAAGGCAACCCCGTTGGTAGCATTTAAACCTGGGAGAGCACCAACAAGAATACCGCCCAAGGTAGCCAGCACAATCAAAAGCAGCAACATCGGGTCAGCTAAGGCCCATAGACCAGAAAAGATTGCTTCCAATTTTATCCGTACCAAAGATTCGTCAACAAACCGCGAGGGAAGCGGACTTCAAAGACCAGATCGAAGAGAAAAAAACAAATGTCGGAAAAAACAGCGTAACCAAGAATAAAGCTCCCAATCAGCGTTCCCCCCAACTAAAGGAGAGCAAACCACCAAAGCATCCTAGAGCAATAAAGAAATCTAGATGGGTCAATAGGACAAAAGCAATGATGAGTAGGAGAGAAATGAATACTGAAGGCGGAATAGCTGGCCGGTTGTGTTGAGTCTTCTCAAAGGGAAGCAGGCATGCCAGTCCTATTAACAATAGAAGAATTAACTGTGGAAAGTCCGAAGGTTGGATTCCACGCTTGAGGATCTCTGGGACTCGGTCAAATTGAGTAGTGAAATAAAAAGCGACTATACAAAACAAGATGATCAATCCGGGGATTACCCAGCGACTGATATTGGATGAATTAGAGTCTGTAACGTTGGATTCGACAGCCATGGTAGGATGATAAAAAAGGGAGGATGTACCCCACAGAAATGGGGCACAATGAAAGCAATTATTGAATAAAACCCAATTCGGTAAGGGCATCTTTCATATCGGTAACCATCGTTTGCAGTTGGTTACCCCATACTTCAGAGCCGGCTACTGATGTGGAGTCCAATCCCACTGAGGTCAAGAAACCTTGATAGACTCCGTGTTTCATCGCTTTAACAAGAGAATCTTCAATCTTTTCAGCGATTTCATCTGGGACACTCTTATGGACGACAAACCCCCTAACAGTTGAAAAACTAACAGGGATTCCCAACTCTTTTGCAGTAGAGACATCTGAAATAGCAGACATTCTTTCGTCGGCAAGAACAACGATTGGGCAGATATCTCCTGCTTCGATTTGGGCTCCAGCTTCTGCTAGGTTCAATACACCGACGTCCACAGCACCTGCCACCAATTGGGTAGCCAATTCCCCACCACCATCAAAGGGTACAATTTTAGGGGTAGCTAGGTTCCCACGCTTCGTAAACATGAATGCCGATACGTCATCAATATTCCCCAGATGGGTGGTTCCGTAAGTTAAAGGTTTATACTTTTGGGCATTCACGAAGCTCTGTGCACTGTCATAGACTCCACACCGCACCATCAAAATTTGCGGGTCATCTGTCCCTCTGGCGATTGGACGGACATCATCCAACGTCATCTTGGTTTTGTTTTTTGCCAGTTCAGCGGCGTGTCCGATCGTAAAGGTTAGAATAGAATAGCCATCAGCTGGCTGAGTCAAATAGTAATCCATGGCCACAGATCCACCACCACCCCGCTTGTTGACAACGACCATGTCTTGGCCCAACACTCTTCATGCCCGAAGCATCATCATCCTAGCTGTGACGTCGGTTCCCCCACCAGCTCCAGCGTGGGTAATCACCTCCACGGTTTTATTTGGATAGTCACTAGCACTGACCAGTGTGCCACCAAGCAGCATCACCGCTGCCAATGCGGTCGTGAATAGTTTCTTCATGGTTCCTCCTTTGAGAATGTTAAAGAGTCGGAAAAGGTATTTGGTATTCCAAATTTTGTCTAGTAAAAAATGTTCATCAAAAAATCTTTCTTGAACGGAAAGGACACTTCAGCTAAAAGCTTTGGTCCAGAATAAGATAACTTTTTTCAGAGCTAAACTAGCAACTTCGGAACTCTATGCATAATTCACTCAGCAAGGAAATCCCTTATGGCTTCCCAACAATCTTTGGTCGTGGACTACTCGATGAATTTAAGAATTTTGTTAACCCTCCTTTCCTGGTTGTTACCATGGAGGATCTATGGCCACTTTTTGGACATCACTTTGAAGGAGCTGATTGCAAACCTTATTTCTGTGGCTCAATCGAGCAGGAAGATCTGAATCGTGAAGCTGAAAATCTTGGTGAAATTCGGGCGGTTGTGGGTCTTGGAGGAGGCCAAGCAATCGATGTAGCTAAGTATTTCAGTTGGCGAAAAAACCTCCCGCTCTTTCAGGCACCCACAGCACTCTCTGTTAATGCGGTCTACGGGCAGCGTTCAGGAATCCGTATCGATGGTAAAGTGGTCTACAGAGGCTGGGCAATCCCACAATCGATTTACATTGATTATGATGTCCTGGCAGCCTGCCCTCCTGCTTTAAACTGGTCTGGAATTGGGGACATCCTATGCTTTCATACTGGTGTTTTGGATTGGCACTATGCAGAACGTGAGGGCAAGATCGAGGAAAAGTGGCGATACGATGAAGGACTCGCGCAACAATCTTTAAGAAAAGTTAGAGGGATTGTTGAGAATATTGACAACATACGGGTGATGAATGATCAGGGAATTGAGGCATTGGTTGATGGTTTGAAATGGGGGACCAGTTATCATGGCGCTGGCTGGTGTCCTCGACACATCGAAGGGACTGATCACTTCCTTTTTTATACTCTTGAAAAACTAACCGGAAAGAAGTTCTTGCATGGCCAGCCTGTTGGCCTGGGGGTGATAGTTGGTTCAATGCTTCATGAGGATGGATCTGAGGAAATGTTGGATACTATCTCAAGTATTGGATTGGACATCAGGCCAGAAGCAATGGGGCTGACCTGGGATCAATTGGTGGAGGGACTTAAGCTTTTGCGTGGCTATGTAAACGAAGTTGGCCTCTGGCATTCTATTGCTCACGATGTGAGCATCAGTGAAGGATTCATCTCTGATCTGCGAAGTCGACTTAACCAAGCTTATCAACACAAGAATAGTTAATTTAAAAACAATTTTTTGAAAAATGACTCAAAAGTGTGCTTTTTCTTTAACCCAATCTAAAGATTTCTCCCAACGTTCCAAAGAAAGAGCTGAGATTGGCTGCATTCCCACCACTGCTTTTTCTAAGTCCGCTAGTTCTCCGTGACTATGAAGGGCAAGATCACACCCCACCTCAAGGCAACGTTGAATTCTCTCGGGCATCGTTCCGGAAAGTGCCTTCATGAACAAACAATCTGTGACCAGCATTCCTTTAAAACCAATCCAATCACGAATGATGTCGCTGATGATTTTTTTAGAGAGTGTGGCCGGCCATTTTTCATCCAGTTCAGGGAATAGCAAGTGACTGCTCATACCCCATGGAAGGTCCGCTAGCATCTGAAAAGGAAGAAAATCTGATTTTTTCAAGAAATCCTCGGTCTCCCGAACAATCGGCAGTTCTTCGTGAGGATCTACAGCCGCCCGTCCATAGCCTGGCAGATGCTTGAGTGTTGGAATGACTCCCACTTCACCTAGTCCATTAGCACAGGCTCTTGCAAACCCAGCGACATTCTTCGGATCTGAAGCAAAAGCACGATCTCCAATTACGTCATGAGCATCGGGTATTAGTAGATCAGCTACAGGAGCAGCATCCACAGTAATGCCCAACTCTTTGAGTCCTTTGCCAAGTTCGCAATAATTTTGGTGAATCCTTTGTTGGATTTTCTCCTCACTCCCTCCATCTTCCACGAGTGATCTTGCGGAGGGATAGCGCTTCCAATTGGGCTGCGGCAATCTCTGAACACGCCCTCCTTCTTCATCAATCAAGATGGCAAGATCATCACGATTACAAACTTCGTGAAATTGTTGAACCAACCGCTTGATTTGCTTTGGTTCCTTCAGATTTCTTGCAAATAGAATAAAGCCAAAGGGGGAGACTCTTTGAAAAAAATCAGCCCATCCCTTTTCAATCTCCAAGCCTGGGATTCCAAAAATAATGGGAAGTACGGGTTTTTTATCCATAAATTGGGAACTGAAATATGAGTGTAGTGAGCCGGTTTGAAAATTTTTGAAAACATTAGAGAGGCATTCCTTTGATTGCGCGGAAGCCACAGACAATTAAAACAAGAAAACATAAAATAATCGTAGCAACTTCCGGCCCTTCAAAAAAAAGTTGTCTGATGAATCGAGTTGTTGTAATTTCGCGCCTGCGATTGAGGTTCTCAAGGACAAATTAGGGTCTTTGAGCAAATACGATTTCGATGAGGAATTTTTCACCTCATCTCCTCATTGGAGCTCACATGAAAAAATCGGGAATTTCACGAAGACACTTTATTGAATACACGGGTGCAGCGGGTCTGGGTATTGGGCTCAGTTCGATATTGCCGCAGATTTTGCTTGCCAAAACAGGAATTAATGTAGCTTCAAGTGCAGCAAATCCCTTGGGTTTGGCAGCGAACACCCAGGCTGAGGGTGTATTCTTCAGTGGTGGATTTGGGCACGCTTACATTGAGTACGCAGCAGAAATTTTTGCAGAAGTCCACCCTGGCAGCAGTATGTCTGTGGAGGGAATACAGAGAGTTGGTGAACGCTTACGGCCCAGAATCATCGCAGGGGATCCGCCAGACGTAATTGACAACAGTGGAGCTGGAAACCTCGACACAGGAGCGCTGGTTGGTGAAGGAGAAATAATGGATCTTGGGCCGCTGATGTCAGCACCAGCTCTAGATACTCCAGGCAAGACATTTGGTGAAACTTTGTTTCCTGGGTCACAAACTTCTGGTCTTTTCGATGGTGTACAGCGCTACGTGAACATTGCCTTCACAGTCTTTGGAGTTTGGCATAGCAAGACTTTGTTCGATGAGAAGGGCTGGAATTACCCAACCACCTGGGACGGAATGCTCTCGCTTTGTGACACGATCAAGTCATCGGGCATTGCGCCTTGGACCTACCAAGGAAAGTATCCACAATACATGCTCTTTGGTCTTCTGGAACCAATGGTCTCTAAAATTGGTGGGACAAAGATTTGGAAAGATGTTGATAACTTGGTTCCTGGCGCTTGGGAGCATCCTGCGATGCTGCAGGCACTTAACATGATGAAGGCCTTGCATGACAATGGCTACATTATGGAAGGTACTCCTGGACTGACCCATACAGAATCTCAGGCGGAGTGGCTGCAGAAGAAAGCCGCCTTCATTCCATGTGGAACCTGGCTGGAAAATGAAATGCGCAGCATCACCCCTGGTGGATTCGACATGGTCATCAAGCCAGTACCTTCTGACGATGCTTCCAAATTAAGCTGGATTGATGCGAGTTCTGGTGAACCATTCATGGTCTTTTCTAATGGAAAAAACCCAGTTGCAGGTATGGAGTTTTTACGCTGCTTGCTGAGCAAGGAGTCGGCAAAGTGGTTTGCCCAGAATGTGGGTTCAATTATGCCAGTGGTAGGTGGAGCAGAGGGCGTAGACTTAAGTTCTGCAATGACTTCTGCACTCACCGCAGTAGAAAATGCAGGGCCTAACATCCTAGACAGACCATCCTTCCCAGGCTGGTACTCGGACATCTACAGCGAAGTCAAGGATAGCATGGGTGCTCTTCTGACAGGTCGTGCAAGTGCAGAGGAATTCATCGAGCGAGTTCAGGGTGCCTCTGATGAAGTCCGTGAAGATGAAGACATTGTTAAGTTCAAGAGATCCTAACGATTGAGAAAACATTCTAAAAAAGGTGTCTCACGAATTCCGCTACCTTTGTATGCGTTGACAAGATAGTTCATATGGCAGTTGGAAAGAACCGCTGAGTACAGCTGCCAACCTCCCTTCCTCTGATGAGGAAACCTTAGATCCTTATGATTGAACAGACTCCGTTATGCGTCGTAACAAGTACGGGATCATCCTCCCCTTCCTAGCTCCTGCACTGATTCTCTACAGTCTATTCGTAATTTATCCATACGCACAGGCAATGTATGTGGCCTTCACAAAATGGAAAGGCCTCCGAAAGTCTCCAAGATTTGTGGGTCTCGACAACTTTGAAAAAATGCTTGGTGATGATAAATTTTGGAATGCACTCTCAAACAATCTGATTTATCTAGTTTTTTTGCCAATCATCACTCTTGGTTTTGCACTGTTCATGGCCTTCATGATTTCTCAAAAGGTCCGCTTCAGTAATTTCTATCGGGTTACTTTCTTCTTTCCACAAGTGATGTCAGTGGTGGCAATTGGGATTCTCTGGAGTTTTGTTTATCATCCAACTATCGGCATCTTTAGTTCACTTCTCAAAGCGGTTGGAATTGAGAATCCACCTATTTGGCTGGGGGATCCTGATACAGCTCTCTGGTCGATTGTGGCCGTAACGGTCTGGCAGTCGGCAGGATTCTTTATGGTGATTTTCATGGCGGGAATGCTGTCCATCCCAAAATCCCTCTATGAAGCTGCAGCGCTGGATGGGGCCGGTAGAGGATCAACCTTTTTTCGAATCACATTTCCCTTACTTTGGGAAAACACTCGATCCTCGCTTGTTTTCATCACTGTGATAGCGATGGACATGTTTGGCATTACCTTCACGATGACACAGGGAGGACCTGATCGTTCTACTGATGTGTTGGCTACGCTCTTATACGAGCACGCTTTCTTACATAGTCGTTTTGGATATGCCACCAGTATTGCAATGGTTTACTTCATCATTGTCATCGTTCTGACATTACTGATTTTCCGCGTGACGCGTAGAGAGACGATTGAATTCTAGGAGTTTGCATGTACCAAGTGAGCCGCTGGTCGGCCGTTTCCACGCAAACGGTTCTGATCGGTTGGGCTGTGACAGTGATTTTTCCAATGATCTGGATGATCTACAGTTCCTTCAAGACAGATCAGGAATTGTTCTTCAGCCCATGGGCTCCACCCGTAGAACTGCAGTGGGATAACTTCGCAAGAGCCTGGAGCAAAGCTCATGTGGGAGATTATCTTCTAAATACTCTGATTGTTGTTGTTCCTGCTCTGCTGTTGACGTTAATTATCTCCGCGATGGCAGCTTACGTCTTGGCAAGATTTGAATTTGTTGGACGGCGTTTCCTCTTCTACATGTTTCTTTCTGGAATGCTTTTCCCTGTTTTTCTAGCTCTAGTGCCGCTCTTTAACTTGGTAAATCAATTAAAGATGCTCAACACCTTCCATGGATTGATTCTAGTCTACATCGCCTATTCTCTCCCCTTCACCATTTTTTTTCTGACAGGCTTCTTCAAGACTCTCCCGACTGAAATAGAAGAATCGGCGATTATGGATGGTGCTAACCCCTATCAGGTGTTCTTCAAGGTGATGCTACCTATGGCGTCACCTGGATTGATCAGCATGGGTATTTTCAACTTTTTGGGTATGTGGAACCAGTATATTTTGCCCCTGGTATTGATCAGTGATGAGAGTAAGTACATGCTCTCCCAAGGTCTGGCTTTCATGCTGTTCAAGCAATTCTATGAGAATGACTGGAGCGCTCTGTTTGCAGCGTTAACAATCATTATGGTGCCTACCTTAATTGTCTATATAACATTTCAAAAGCAGATTCAGGATGGCATCACGACAGGTGCTTTAAAAGGTTGAATTTATTAACTTTACTTGCTTTATGGAAATCGAATGAAAGTTCTTCTTGCGGGGGGTAGTGGTCGGGTAGCAACCCTAGTTATCCCCTTTCTAGCAAAGCAGCATCAACTACGAATTTATGATCGAAATCCCCCGGTGGATCAATCGCTTGAATTTCTTCAAGGAGAATTAATAGATCCTGTTGGTTTAGAAAAAGCCGTTGAGGGGATGGATGCGTTGATCTATTTGGCAATGGGTAGTGAAGACTGGCACACCCTGCAAGGTGTTGACTCTGCTTACGATGTGAATGTCAAGGGTCTACATTTCTTGTTAAGAAGCGCTCAGGCAGCAGGGATTGGACAGGCTGTTTACTGCAGCAGTATGTCGGTCTATGCAGATCTTCGGAGGCGCTACTTTCAAGATGAGGAAATCCAACCAGATGAAACAGCGCTTTATGGTTTCACAAAGTGGCTGGGTGAGGAAATTTGTCGAAATGCCTGGAGAAGATGGGGAATGCATACGAATGCTCTGCGTCTATGTCACCCCACCCTCAAAAAAAAGTGGATGCGTGAGACCCAACAGGGAGTTACTACAATAGCCACAACTGATGAAGATGTTGCTTCTGCAATGTTGGCAGCACTTGAACTAAAGGCCGGTTTTCAGGCTTTCATGATCAGTGGAGACTTTGAGCAGAAGATCATGTGCATGGCTAAGGCCGAACGTATGTTGGGCTGGACTCCAAAGGCTAGACCGGCCTCATAAAGCCTATTTTGTAAGTGATATTAGTTTAGATCTGCTAAATCAAAATCCAAAGTTTGCTGATCAAACCTAACATTTTAAGAGGATTGAAAATGACTTTTTTGGTAAAGAAACGTGGAAAGTTAACATACTATTATGAGGGTGAAAATCCTGTCTTGTCAGCAATGGTGGTAGAAAAACAACCTGATGGAGACCTTCGAATTCACTTCTCAGGGCTTACTGGAGGACACTCTGCAACAAAGGTTCTTCAGTTGGATTCAGTTACCAGTATGGAACCTGCGATTGAAGTTCCACTGGTCTTTCGTTGCTGGGAATATTGGTTACAGGAGGCTGGAATCTGTCAGTCCATTGCTGAAATAGACTTCATCGAAATTCACGCATTTGGAGCCCAACCAAAGTCTCCCAGTCCGCTGTCTGATCCAGCAGGTTATCGTAAAGAGCAGGAAAGAGTTCGTACAGAGTATGCAATGGCTTACCGCAATTTCTTCAAGGAGAAATGTCCACAAAATGGAGTTCCAGCTCGTTTTACTGTTCATGTTGTCGACTTCCCGGATGAAGCTGCCTCATACGAATTCTACGGTGTAGGCTTGTTGCAGCAAGATCATGTTTTATCAGATTCAGAGAGATAAAGGCCTGACGTAATGAAGATTCATCACTGCTAAAACATATGTTCCCCGAAAGGAATCCATGAGTTCGAATTACAAATCGCTTGGGATTCGGCCTGTTATCAATGCGAATGCTACCCTCACGAAACTCGGTGGTTCGTTGATGCCTGCAGAGGTTCGTCAAGCAATGCAGGATGGTGCTCAATCCTTCGTTGACATGCATGAGCTTCAGCAGAAAGTTGGGGCTCGCTTGGCAGAAATCACACGGAATGAAGCTGCCTTTGTAAGTTGTGGTGCTGCAACAGGGTTGCTGCTGGCAACGGTTGCATGCATCCAAAAAGTTTCAGGAGCAACCTTTGAGAGCTTCCCCAATTCACTCGGAACTCAGAATGAGGTCATTGTTCAAAGGATGCACCGGAATCCTTACGACTATGCTGTGCGGCAAGCAGGAGCCTCTCTGGTGGAAATCGGGACAATGGATGGAACTTCCTTAGAGGACTTGGAAAACGCTTACAGCGCTTCGACTGTCGCTATTTTCTGGTTTCAGGGTGCGATGAATCAGCCGAGCGAGCTATCTTTGGAAAATGTCATTCAATCCGCCAAAAATCAGGGTGTACCTGTCATTGTGGATGGAGCTGCCCAGTTGCCACCAGCCAGCAATTTGTGGAACTTTACTCAATTAGGAGCAGATCTGGCAATTTTCAGTGGTGGCAAGGACTTGTCAGGCCCACAGGTATCTGGACTAGTAGTGGGAAAGTCAGAATGGATTGAGAGAATCAGGTTGTTGGGTGCTCCCAATCACGGCGTGGGGAGACCAATGAAGGTGGGCAAGGAGGAAATGATGGGCCTCTTAGCTGCCGTAGAGCGCTACGTGAGCCTTGATCACGAACAGTTGCTGGAAGTTTACGAGCAGCGTGTTCGGGTCTGGATCCAGGGCTTGAACGGAAAAGGTGGACTCTCAGCCAAAAGGGATTATCCCAATGAAGCAGGACAACCGGTTCCAAGAGCCCTTGTTCAGCTTCCAGACCATTGGTCAAAGGATCAACTAGTGGACCAGTTGATGGCAGGCCAACCTGCAGTATCTGTTGCTCCCTCTGAGAAACTAAACGCCATCCTTCTCAATCCAATGACGGTTAACGATGAAGAGACGCAGATTGTTTTGAAGCAGATTCTCAAGGTAATCCATTAAATTACTCTCCCTTTTGCTATTACTCTGAATAAACGATGTTCTTGAAATAAAGGAGTTTCGTGCCCAAACCAAATCTATCTGCTCATCCTACGGAAGTCGTCAAACCGGATGACTTTGACAAGTTTTGGCAGGAAATCATGGAGGAAGTCGACTCAATCCCATTGAATGCCTCCATTGAGTTGGATCCTTTGCGTTCGAGTGAGGAAGTCGAGGTGTTCGAAGTCAAATATGACAGTCTTGATGGTTTGCGAATCGCTGGCTGGTATTGTCTGCCTAGAGAAAGAACCAAACCTCTCCCCGCCCGTGTTTTCTATCCAGGCTACATCAGTGAGCCAACCTTACCAAAATCACATGCTGCCCAAGGTTATGCTACCTTTGGTGCTGCTCCACGGGGGAAATTACGGAGCAATAGCGCATTCAACCCCGGATATCCTGGTTTGTTAACCCACAACATCAATGATCGAAACCAATACGGTTATAAGGGATTTTACATCGATGCAGTGAGGGTGATTGACGTTCTACTTGAACAACCAGAGGTAGACTCTGATCGGATTGGAATCCAAGGGAGCAGCCAGGGTGGTGCATTGACTCTAGTTGTGACTGCACTCCGTCAACAAGTTAGGGCTGCCTCAGCTGGAGCACCTTACCTTGCGGGAGTCGTGGATGCTTTTAAATTGACCCGTACTTATCCGTATGAGGAGATCAACGATTATCTGGGAATTCACCCAGAACATAGGTCAGCGATAGCGAATACTTGGAATTATTATGACTGCTTCAACTTTGCAGAGCGGATTCAATGTCCCATCATCGTCTACATTGGCCTTCAAGACGATGTCTGTCCTCCAGAGACTGCCTATCCATTGATGGAAAAGATTGGTACGTCGAATAAAAAGCTCTACGAATACGAAGGACATGGTCATGACGCCAATCATCATGAGCATGATCATGTGGTGGATGCTTTTTTTGACACCCAATTGAAGCCGGCTCGATCTTGAGTCACCAAGTTCTGAAAATACAAGGAATCATGAGACAAAAGGACTTTGATCAATTCTGGACTGGTATTGAAAACGACTTGATTTCAGTGGTTCCAGAGCCTGAATTGAGGGAACTTCCCATTCGCAGCAAACCCCAATTCACTGTGTATGGCTTATGGTTGTCCAGCGTGAAAGGTTATCGAATATTTGCTTACTACAGTGTGCCAAGAGGTGAAGGACCCTTCCCAGTGATCTACCATCTCCCAAACTATGGGAGTGTGGTTCACATCCCACCATTTGAAGAGCGTTGTAAATATATCTGTGTAGCTTTGTGTCATCGTGGCCAACGACTCTCTGATGAGCCATTTGCGGCTGCATATCCGGGTTTATTGACCTTAGGGATTGAAGCTGCGAATTCCTACATTTACCGTGATATTGCTGGGGATTGTCTATCAGTCGTTGACTTTTTGAAAGGTCGTGAAGAAGTGGACACGGGAAGAATCTGCTTACTTGGTGGCGAATTAGCACTTTGGACAGCAGCCCGTAGATCGGAGGCAGCGGCACTTCACTATACCCCTGCGCTCCATTACAACTCCCTGAAGAGGGCAGCACTGACTAGCAACTATCCCCTTGAAGAATTTAACGATCACTTGCGAGGTCCAGCATCCTCTCAAATATACGTGGAGAAAACTCTGTCTTATTTCGAACCGGTCCATCACGCTCCCAAAGTTCAAATGCCTACCATGTTAGTTGAGGATTCTGAAGGGTTCTGTGATGATTTGGTTCAGGCTTTTGCAGGATCTGTTGATAGAGTGCCTTTTCAGCACTCGAGTTATCGAGATGGGGTTCGACAAGCAAATTGGATTGCAGAAAAGCTCAATCATGACCAGCCGATTCTACCAGCCCATTGGTGCTAGATTTTACAGTCAAACAAAATTTTACTGGAATCGTAGACCGCACTCAGCATGATTTACCCCCTGAACAGCGAGCAGTGGATGAATCAACTGAGTTAAAGTGAGATTGTCACCCAGGCTATCTTCGACTGTAGTGTTTGCTTGATCTACCCGGAATACTGTGAGGTCTGCATTCTGTCCTACTTTCAACCAATCTTCACCCTCCGTGGGGTCTAAAAAGGAAGAGGGTCTTGTTGATCCTGCAGCAATGACTTGTTCCAGTGGCATCCCCAGATTCAAAAGTTTTGAAAGGGTTGTTGGCAGGTCGTAGGCTGGTCCCTTGACGCTGTTGCGGTGCAAGTCGGTGCTAATCAGATCTGTTTCGATTCCCTGCTCTCTCGCAAAGCGCATCACCTTGAATGAGAAGGAAGCAGCACCATGCCCCACGTCCAGCAAAACACCACGTGCTCGTGCTTTGTGAACAGCGGTAAGTGACCTTGGATCCTCCATCAGATTACCCCCGGGTTTTCCATGAAAAGCATGGGTGACAACATCCCCTTCCTCGAGAAGATCAAGCACGTCTTCCAGCAAGGGGGGTGGTTCACCAACATGGACGATCAGCGGCAATCCTGCTACACGGGCTACCTTCCTCGCTACTCGTACCGCTTCAGCACCTAAGTCTCCTGTGATGACCTGACTAGCCCTGCACTTGATCCCCCGAATTAGGTCAGGATAATTCTCAATGGTTTTTAAAGTTCGTTCTACATTCACCGAGCGAAACCCAAGAGAAAGTTCACTGATTCGATTGCAGGCGACCAGTCCGATGCTGCCGATGTTTAAGAAAGCAAAGAGCCTCTCTTTGGCCTGTTTCGCAATAAATTCTGAAAACCCAACAAAGTTGGCTTCCCCTGCAGAACCGCAATCAACTAAAGTGGTCACTCCAGTTTCGAGTCCTGCTTGCTCAGGGCGGATGGAGATGTCAGTTGCCCCATAATAGACATGAACATGCAGATCCACCCAACCTTTCGAAATCATGGCATTTTCAAATGCATACTCTCTAAGACCCTTTGGGTTGTCCAACTGAGGCCCGAGACGTGCGATTTTGCCATCTTCAATTTCGATGTCAGTTGGGTGTGATGGTGTATTAGAGTAGTTCAAAGTGGTGACGTTTCGGATAATCATGGTGAATCCAATGTCAAAAGATTTCAAAAAACTTTAAAAAAATAGCCATTCAATTTATTGATTATGCCCAAGCTAATTAAGTTTCAAATTTCAATATTGAATCCAAAATTTAGACTTAGATCACTAAGTGCTCCTAAAAGTCATTCCCCTCAATCCGAAATTATCAGATTTTGTTGCCAAGATAGAAGGCGTTTCATTGGCGAAACCGCTGAATACTGAAACTGTTGAAGTCCTCTTGAACGCCTTGGACACGTTTGCAGTCCTGGTTTTTCCGAACCAAGTATTAACAGATGAGCAGCACATTCGTTTTAGTCGTTACTTCGGTGATTTGGAGTTGGCCACTGGCGATTACATGAAGCAAAATGACCGACGATTGCAGATGGAATTAAATGATATTTCAAATCTGGATCGTACAGGCGGAAAATATGAGGCTGGTGATCCAAAGAGGCTGTTTTCACTTGGGAATATGCTCTGGCATTCGGACAGTTCCTTTAAGGCGATTCCAGCACAATATTCAATCCTTTCGGCTAAGATCATCCCAGCTACGGAGGGGGATACAGATTTCGCAGACATGAGGGCTGCCTGGAATGCGTTGGATGAAAAAACTCAGCAAAAATGTCTTGGCCAGGTAACTCGTCACAGTCAGCTATATTCAAGAGGTGAACTGGGTTTTACGGAGTTCCGGGAAGATCAGCAGGAAGCAATGCTTCCGGTCAGGCAGGCTCTCGTTCGAAGGCATCCTAGGACCAAGAACATTTCCCTATATCTTTCTGCTCATGCGGGCATGATTGAGGGTTGGACGGTTCCCGAATCCCGGATCTTTCTCAAGCGATTGGCAGAGCATGCAACCCAGCGAGAATTCGTTTATCAACATAAGTGGAAAGTCAATGACCTAGTGATTTGGGATAACCAGGCCACGATGCATCGTGCGATGGGCTATGACAACAAAGAAGTACGCGATATGAGACGTACCACGATCGCTGGGGTTACTTCGTCGCTAGTAGAGATGCCAGCTTAGGTGCCTCAGATAAGAAGACTAGAACCAATGGTTGCTGTTAAAGTGAATAATTTATTTGTAATATATTGAATTATAAAATAAAATAATTAAATTATTTCAATAATTTACGCTTTAACATCAATCCATTTTCTAGAAGCTGCAGCTTCTAAGATTGCATCCGCCACAGCCTGAGCACGCATCCCATGATAGAAAGATGGTGTGCACTCCCTATCTTCTAGAATGGCACTCATAAATTCCCAAGCTTGATCATATCTGAATCGAATCAGAGGATCCCCCTCATTAGGTTCTCTTGGTGAATCAGTACTCTTTAAAAACTCTGCTGGAACAGGCCGAATTTGGTAGGATTCTCCACGATTACTGAAAAGGATTTGGTGGGGATTATGTAGCTGATAAACTGCAGATGCCTTTGTGCCGTTCAACTCAGCCTGATCGTGACCCCCTCTTGGGCCAAAGCCTTTGGTGAGCTTCCCCATTTCAAAAACACCCGTTGTGCCATTTTCAAATTGGGCGATCCAGGCAACCCAATCCTCAACATCTTGGGGTGGACAAGGCTCTCCACTTTTCGTGAGATCACGAGCTGCCCATTGTTTTGTGTGGGCGCACAACGAAGCTATGGGGCCTAGCAGATCTTCTGCTAAATCAATTCGGTGAATGCCCATATCTCCTAGTTCACCGGAACCGGCCTGCTCATAGTACTGGCGCCAACCAATCGCTCCTTCGCCCCAGTCCTGTAGTCGTTGGAATCTCGCATGACGAATATCGCCCAATGCTCCATTGTGAACCAAATAACGTATGTAGTTCATCGCAGGAACAAATCGATAGGTGAAAGCTGTCATGTGCCGAAGTTTTGTTTTCTGGGCAGCCTCCAGAATTTCTTTGGTCTCCTGAAAATTCATGCCCAGTGGTTTTTCACAAAGCACATGTGAGCCGGCAGCGAGAGCTTTTAAAATAAGCGGTTTGTGCATGCAGTTTTGGGGTGGCGATCACCACTGCATCTGGTTGTATTTCCCTTAGCAAGTCATCAACATCCTCAAAGCAAGCCTCTATTCTCCATTCCCTGCTCCGATTTTCCCGCATTGAAGCATCTGGATCACAGATCCCTACAATTTCAACTCTGGGGATGCGAGAAAAACCAGGATAGTGGACTTGGGCACAGACACCACCAAGCCCGATGAGGGCTACTCGAATCGTCTTTGAACTCATGACTGACTCCTTTGTACTATTCTAGCAATTTCAGGCTTCCATCCATATTCATGTAAATCTACAAGGGTGCCTTCCTACGATCAAGCACAAGCATCGTGTTTGGAGTAACATCCCCAGCGAGGATCCTTATTCAATGGCTCAGAAGAAACAATCATCTCTTCTTCTGATTCATTCTGTTTGTCTTGGAAATGCCTGGAAATCGAAGGGTACAGCTCAATATGCATCAGGTGCAGGCGAGGTGAATACGAACCGACGCCAAAGCCGCCCCCATTCAATGGTTCTGATCTTTGATTTGAATCAAAACGTTGCCGAATGAGTGAGCGCTTAGGTTCCGTCAACAAATTGGGCATACGGACTTGGGGTCCCAGGTAGAGAGTGAAGCGACATATATGAAACTTGAAATTAATTCGTAGGGAACTTTCTAGTTTTAAATTCAAACAGTTGAGTTAGATGTACTTTAGCGAATGACGCCCCCCGTCAGTAAGTGCCCCTAACATAATTTTCTGGGTAGGTTCGACCAATCCATTCCTGTACTTTAGGGTGTTGATCGACAGCTAAACAGGCTCTTCTGATTTTTGGAAAGCCTGCAAGTAGATCTCTGGGCATCCCATCCAATAAGCCAGAGGTAAACCATCCCAGAACTCGCCAAATTGCAATATCGGCTATGCTGATCGAAGGAGAAACAATCCAATCTGATCCCTCTGGAATCGAACGCTCTAACATTCCTAATTTCCTTTTCAGGGGACCGGTTGCCAATTCTAACCGCGCAGCCAATTTTTGGGCTTCATCCTGGATTTGGTTAGTACTGGAAACCATTGTGTTGAGATCGTTAGCAAAATCGATAAACTGATCGATTTTCGCAGCCTTGAGGTGATCATCCGTTGGGTAAAGCCCTGATAATTTTCCACAAAATCTCGCAATGCCACCTGTCTGGGCAATCGATGTTCCGTCAACTTCAAGAACTGGCATTTGATGGAAAGGCATGACGGTGCCATCATATAATTTCCCGGACTCCTTTGCCCAGAGGAACTCTTCTCGATCGATTCGTAAATCCTCGAATTCCACGTCTCCGATGAAGAGGGTGATTCTGCCAACTTCAGCTCTCCAAAAAGGCATGTTCGTGTAAATAAATCTCAACTGCATACTAAGTAACTTTTTAATAAGATGAAGTAATCAAGAGACGAAACTTGATGAAACACCGGATGGATATTACTCTTCGCCTTTCATTCGTCAAGAGAGTGATTGAGAAATTTATGAAAGATTTAGCGCAGCTCAAAGGTAGATCTTGTAAGCAAAGAATTTTTACTGAATGAAAAAATTGGTTTAAGCAAAAAGTGAAAAGAAAAATAGAGTCATAAAATCAGTATTTTTTTAGGTGAGTAATGGAGAAAAATGAAGGACTTACTGGTGCTCAGCTCCTTGTCCAGTGTCTACAAAATCTTGGTGTAAAAAATAGCTTTGGTGTCCCAGGAGAATCCTACCTGGCTGTATTGGATGCTCTTCATGATGCTGACATTCAATTCACCCTCTGTCGACAGGAAGGGGCAGCCAGTTTTGCAGCATGTGCATGGGGTAAGTTGACTGGTATGCCAGGAATCTGTTTTGTGACTCGTGGTCCTGGAGCGGCCAATGGCTCAATCGGTGTTCATTCTGCTCATCAAGACAGTTCTCCGATGATTCTTTTCGTAGGACAGGTTGGTGTTGATCATAAAGACCGAGAGGCTTTTCAGGAAGTTGATTATCGTGCTTTCTTTGGGCCTTTGGCCAAATGGGCTACTGAGATTGACAACGCTGCGCGCATTCCAGAGTTCGTTAGCCGTGCATGGCGGCTTGCCTTGTCGGGTCGGCCAGGACCAGTAGTGATTGGATTACCCGAAGACATGTTGACCACTCAAACTTCTGTCGAACCTTGTCAACCACTTGAAGTAGCTGAGGCTGGGGTTGATCTTTCTCAAGCTGAAGCGCTTACGAGGATTCTGAACGGGGCGGAGCGACCTCTAATCCTCATTGGGGGAGGAGGTTGGAAGGGAGTGGGCAAATCCGCTTTGCAGAAGTTTGCAGAGCTTCATAATTTTCCTGTTTCAGCAATTTTTCGCTATCACGACCTCATTGACAACAATAGCCCTGTGTACGTTGGAGACGCCGGTGTTGGGATGGCGGCCCATCTCGCTGAAATGATCAAAAATTCAGATGTGATTTTGGCTATCAATGCCCGTCTGGGTGAGGCCGCTACTCAGTCTTGGTCGCTCTTGGAAGTACCCTATCCTCGTCAAAAATTGATCCATGTTCACGCTTCGGACAAAGAAATCGGCAAAATATTTCAACCATGTCTTAGTTTTCATGCAAACCCAAACCAGCTTACGCAGTTTCTTGAGAGCTTGGAAATTAGCGGTAAAAATCTTCACCAGAGAACCTCGTGGATGGCCAAGGGCCATTCTGACTATCTGTCATCCTTGATAGCTCCTCCACAAAACAGCCCTGTGGACATGTCAGCAGTTATGAAGTTCCTGCAAGATCGGCTGGAGAAGGATGCCATCTTGACCAACGGGGCAGGAAATTTCGCATTTTGGCCAAATAAACACTTTTGCTTTGGCCCAAGACATAGGTTGCTGGCTCCACAAAGTGGGGCTATGGGCTATGGGCTGCCAGCAGCAATCGCTGCGGCACTTGCCTATCCTGATCGGCAGGTTGTCTGTTTTGCCGGTGATGGAGATCTACAAATGGGATTAGCTGAACTCGGCACAGCTGTTCAGCATGGCGCTAGAATGGTGATTTTAGTCTTAAATAATGGAGCTTATGGCACCATTCGGATGCACCAGGAGAGGAAGTATCCTAGTAGAGTTTCTGGAACGAATCTGCACAATCCCGATTTTGCTGCCGTTGCTCAAGCTTTTGGAATGAAGGGTTTTCGTGTAAGAAAAACGGAGGATTTTGCAGAGGCCTTCGAAAAGGCATCTGAGTCAGAAACTGGGGCTCTGCTTGAATTAATTGTCAGTGTCGAGGCAATCACCCCAAGGAAGACTATTGCTGATCTTCGTTCCGGCGGATAGCTGAATAATTTGCGAAACAGGAGAATCTTGTTGAACGGTAGACTCTTTCGGCCTAAATTTTCGACTGGAATATAGATGGGGTTTTAATCAAGTTTTAAGAGGTGTCCTCTGCAGAATCTCTCAACTAGAATACGTTTCTCACAATTTCGAACAACTCCAGAACTACCCTCGAAAAGGAATATAAAATCACTGCCCCACAGATAGTCAGGTCTCCTTCCCCTTTCGTTGGATGAAAGAGCATGACCATCGCGGAAGGAATCTCTAAAGCTTCACTTTCTACCCTTCTTTGTCTGAATAAAATCAAAATGGTGAAGGCTCCACCAAGTAGAATTAACCAAACAACCATAAATTAGCCCCCCACTAAAATCTTTGAAAGATATTTTTATCTCTTGATTTCTAAGCAATTCTGAATCCAGAATAACTAATGCAATATACGAGTATTTAGATTTTCAAGTCTCAGTTCTAGTTTTAGAAATTTAATTGAGAAAACACTGAGGGCTATAGGGTGCAAGCTGAAAGGAAGATAGATTAAGAATAACTCCAGCTTTTATGCGGCTGAGGGTGAAAAAATAAGATTTTATACTACAGGTGAATTCTTAGAACTTATCCGTAAATAAAAGATTGGCTATTTTTCCCTTCTTATCGATCCTTGTTGAGAGGATGAGCAGATAACCCGATGAGGAG
>NYTS01000097.1 GCA_002683655.1 Deltaproteobacteria bacterium | reverse complement strand
GGAGCCATCGCGAGCACTACGTTCCGAACTCCGGTGTTGCAGAGTTAGCGTGACCTCAGCTTTATCAAGAGACTCACCTTCCTTCGGTAATGGAGCACAGGAGGAAAATAGCAGCACCACCAGCAAAAGTAGAAGAAATGGGAAAAACAAATACAAACGCTGTTGGATAAAATTCATCAAAAATTATCTTTAGGAAGAGAATTTCTTGGTTCTTGGAAGTTCCAAATCAATGAATATGTTTCGAGCTGAGATGGCCAGGGCTGAAGATTTTATAACTATTCAGATAAACAAGTTGAAGCCACAGAGCAAAATACACAATTTAAAGTTAATTTACATGTTTCTATAACAAAAATGTCATTTATTGAAAAAGCAATAATGAGAAGTAACTGGTCAAGAAAATCGAAGCCAGATTCCTTCTTCCAAGTAGGGTGTGGCAGTGCTCACTTCAGGAAGGGTGGAATGTAGGCAATCAATTTTAAAAAATTACAGACTGCTCAGGATTGTCTTTAAAGGACAACTTCACTAACTGTTTTTTTTTGAGATTTTCCTTAGCCAGGTGGAAGCAGCGCATCAGCATTTGCATAGTCCGAAGTCCCAGTAACTCTACTACTAACCTCAGATCTAAGCCTTGTTTGAGCATGGAATAGCACAAGAATGGTGTAGGTCCTACTAACTGAGTCCAGAAGGCTTATTTGAGGATTGTTTCCGATTGTTTATGACGATCCATGATCTGTTCCTTGATCCAATTCGGAGATAGTTCATCACGACCAACAATTCTGAGCTTTAAATGATACTCCCTGAGTAGTTTCATTGCTTCTCCCAGAACAGGCATCCTTCTAATATCCTCATTTTTGGTTTGTTGAAAGGTTAGATAGTTTTACTCATAATCTACATTTCTTCAGCATATTCCAAAAATCTCAATATTTTGATGCTGGGTGCTCTTCTGGGTTAGCCTGCAGTTTCCCGGATTTGTTGGCAGTCAGTTGGAATTATTGGCAGAAGTTGGTTACAAGGACAGACAAGTATGCATTTGTGATTTGCTTCAGTGTGATCAGGTTAGCACTGGTTATCATTTAACTCAGGCAGTTCAATGCTTCTCTAAGTGGCAAGAATTAAATGTTTAAATTATGCATTTGGAATCATTGCGCTTTAAACTGGAGAATAAAGTCTTTCCGTAAAGGATTTCCACGAAGGTCTTTCAAGGCTTTAGAAATCCTCAGGGTATAGTTGTCTGCCGTGTATTGCGCACTGGGGTCGATGGTCAGAGTGAAGGGGAAACTGGCATTGTCGAACGTGAGGTTGGTGATGGTGACCTGTGTTCCATTGTCACGAGTGAGAATGAATGCATTGGCAAGTGTGCTTTGATCAATTTCCTCGCTGAATTTCACGGTGAGGTTGTCAGACACATTAATGTTGGTGTCGTTGTCTGGAGTCGTATTGACTACGAACGGAGGTTGAGGGTCATAAACGTGATAGAGCGCCTGGATCTCTGCTAAGTTTAGTGCCCGATTGTAGATGCGGATGTCATCGATGGAGCCCTCAAAACCATCTGCTCCGCTTCTTTGCCCAACAATAAGATTTGTTGATGTGGTATCTAGCGAAGTCTGAAACGACTTAGTCATTGAACCATTTTTGTAGAGAGACGCCCTACTGCCATCATAAACAACGGCCCATTGTTCCCAAATGTTTGAAGCGACTTCTTGAGTAATGTTGTCATGACTATCGGTCCCGCCATAAAAACTGATATTGTCGCTACCATGAATCCAAGTGCCAAAAGCTTTTCCACTCAAAGGACTTCCCCAGTAAACGAGTAACTCGACACCGGAGTCAGTGCTGAGTTCTCGATCCACCTTTTGCCAGTAAACCAAAGTTCGATTGTCACTTCCAGAAATGTTGATCGCACCTATGGAGGTAAGATTATCCCCACCATCGAAAGAATAGGATTGATTTGAGTGAGAAAACCGATCAGCAGACAATGATGCTCCGTTGACGATCAAATCATTCCCCTCGATCACATCCTTGGAATTGTTATCCATCGGGTAGTGCGCCACCAAGCCACGGTCCAACTCAATCGTTGCGGGGGTTGATAGTAAAGTGATGATTACTTTTCCATGGCCTGAGTTTGCTCCAGAGGTGTTGGTTTGGTTTGTTCCGGAATTGTAGGAACCACCTCCACCGCCAGCCTTTTGATTAGCTAAAGTATGTCTGTATTGACCGCCACCTCCCCCAGAGTATCCGCCACCACCTCCCCCACCATAAGATCCAGAACCACCTCCACCGAATCCAAATCCACCATCACTATTTGAACTACAGCCTGCGCCAGTTCCTCCTAAACCCCCATTTGGTTGGCTTTTGCCTGCGCCATTTCCACCCAAAGTGCCGGTAGATGAAGAACCACTTCCTGAATAACCATCGCTAAACCAACCACCTCCTCCGCTAGCCCATCCACAATCGCCTGAGAAGTAGCCGCCTCTTCCTCCTTGGCCACCTACTCCCCCGCTTCCACTTGAGGAAAGGCCGGACGTTGCTATTGTTCCTGAGAGTCCTGGGTCTCCCTGTGTTGAAGCTCCACCGCCACCGCCTGCAACGACTAGTGGTTGACTTGAACCCACAAGATTGATCCCCGTTCCACCACCACCACCACCTGAATTTCCAGTAGTCAATCCTTGTTGTCCGACCAATATCTCTAAGGTTTGGCCTGAAATCAGTTCAAATTGCCCGCTCATGATGGCTCCTAACCCACCTAGCCCTAAACCTTCTGCACCCCCCTGAGCACCAAATGCCTCAACCTGATGCGTACCAGTTGTCGGTACCCTCCACTCCTGAATTCCCTGCGTGGTGATGTTCACAGCACCAGCAAGATTGGTGGAGGAGTAGGCAGTGTTAATCTGAGCTTGAGTCGGCCCAAGTCGTCCCGTTGCCCCAGCATTGGTGAAGTTTCGAACAGTACCAACACTCCTAAGCACAGCATTGTACAGTGTGTAGAAACTTCTGGTTTCCCCAACAAATGAATTGCCCCGAGTGTCTTTAATCCCACTAGTGAGATTAAGGGTGTAACTAGTGTTGTTATCGAGTGGACCCGCAGGAGTGAGGGTGTAGGTGCGGGATGCATTGTCGTAGCTGGCAGCGTGAATATTGGTTGGAGGACTCAGAGTAACAGTGTTGTTGTTCAACGTGGAATTATCTACAGGTCGGTTGAAGGCGATCTGGATATCGGTGTAGGTGTGGACGGAGCTGTTATCGGTCATGTTGTCTGTATTGCCCCTAAAACGAATACAAGTCTTGGGAGAAGGTTGACTAAGTAGTATTGGGTAATCACAGACCGTCCCCAAGTTCCAGATAGTTTCGTCCCAATTAGTGTAGCTATTTTCGTTATTAATCACTCCATTGGGCTGCACAGTTTCAATCAATTGTTTAGTTGTACGACTAAGCCCGCCCGCAGAGTTGACCTGATTTGAGCTGCTCTTGTCCCAATAGGAAGAGACTACATTACTGGAAATGGGATTGTAGCCAATGAGGCCTCCTGTACGTGCATTATCAGAATTGATGGAACCTCTAGAAAAGCTATTTTGAATCATTGGAGTGCTTTGCGTATATCCAACCAATCCACCCGTGTTCTGCTTTGAGTTCGTAACTGTTCCTATGGAGTAGCTATTACTTAGAGTAACGTTCTTGTTAGCTATCCCACCAATCAATCCTCCTGTGGAGGTATAGTTGCTGATCACTTCGATGGCTGCATAGGATTCGGTAATTGTACTGTTCTCATAAACTGCTCCGATCAGCCCGCCAACATTTGAGCCTCCTGTTGCATTAGAACAACTAGAGTCAATTTTTCCAAAATCTGTAGCGGTCTTTTCAATGGTGGAAGCATTTCCAGTACTGATAGCACCGATTAAACCTCCTGTATTGGGTCCACCAGTGATTTTGATGTTGCGAGCCTGAACATTTTTGACGGTGGTTCCACTCATCTCACCAACCAAGCTGCCAATATATTGCTGGCACCGAGACTGGATGCTGATGTTGTCGAGTTGCAGATCCTGAATCGTAGCATTCTCCATGTTGCCAAAAAGTCCACTATAGTTGTTGGAAGAGGCATTTACCAACAGATTGAAAATTGTATGGTTGTCTCCTGCTACTGTTCCACTGAAAGGAGTTGAACTGCTTCCAATTGGTTGCCAATTCGAGATACCACTCAAATTAATGTTACTGGTCAGTTTGTAGTAGGCAGTGAGATTGTCTCTAATCTTCTGCAAACTGACTGGGCTACTTATTTGGTAAGGATCACTTGAGAGTCCACTCCCTAAAAGCTGTGTTTGGAAGCTAATTTGTGTAGATGAGAGCGCATTACCGAGAAGATCTTGAACACCTGAGCTCAGATAAAGAGTGTAGTTGTCTGCTGAGTTTAGATTACTAGTAGGATCAAAGATGAGTGTTTTCTTGCCTGATTGATCAAAGTAAATTGCACCAGCAACAGAGATATTATCAGATTTGATAAGTTCTATATTTGATGAATTGATCGTTAAGTTATCGAGTGGCTTGTCAAAAAAGATCGTGATGTTATCAGATACAGAGACTCCAGTATCCCCGATGGCAGGCGCACTGCTTAAAATTCTTGGCAGATTTGGATCTGCTACAGCGTAGAGAGCTTTGATTTCGTTTAGTGATAAAACTCTGTTATAGATTCTGACTTCATCAATCCTTCCTAGAAAACCCCTCGAATTATTGTAATCATTTCCAATCTTCAAAGGATCGGTGTTGGCTGAAATACCCATGTTTGTGACTGAACATACTTTTGAACCATTAAGATATAAATTTGCAAAGTTGTTTGTATGTATAATTGCTGTTGCAAGTGCCCATTGGTTTGCTTTGACAGCGGCATTGCAGACAGAACTAGTTGCTCCAGCTAAATTTAACTTACCATTCCATAATCTAAACGTATAAGTATTTGCAGAATCAGAGTTATACTTTGAGATGATTCCTTGAAATACTTGCCCTGATGGATTTGTTGGGTGAATCCATGCAGAAAGGCTAAAGTATCTCGTCAGATCCAGTAAAGAATTATGGGGAATATTGACATGACTATTGGTGCCGAAAGAATACGCATTTTCTAATTGATCAAATCTGTTTGTACTCTTGATTGCACTTGTATTGGTGCCACTCAATCCATTAGGACTAGCATCATTTGTGTTACCATCAAATGGGTAGTAGGCAACAAGCCCATTGCTTAGATCGAGACTCTGGTTATCAGTTTTGAAGTAAAAGAGCTGAGAGGGATAGAGGGTCAGGTTGTCCTGAGGATGCACAAAGCCCCGGAGCTGGAGTTGGTAGTTTGTCTCTTTTAGCAGTGGCCCTGTGGACCAGAAGACCAAACTGTCATTGTCCAGGTTCCACTGCCCACTGACAGTTTGGTTGTCACTGGCTTTTTTAAGCTGAAGATTAGCCAGCGGATAGCTACTGGGCAAACTTTGTGGGTACTTGATTTTGAGACCAGCATAGGCATTGACGATTGGATTGCTCTGATTATCGACTCTGGTCTGTCCGTCGTAGAGCCAGGCGCGATAAACGGTTCTGGTGGAAGTCAGGTTGTCAATGTTTCCAGCCTTGTCTCTCAGCCATAGATAGAGTGCGTGCTGCCTGGTGTTG